>JBCCKK010000327.1:0-3300 GCA_039027395.1 Verrucomicrobiota bacterium
ATTCCCAGAACTGGTTTCGCCACAATCGCCAAGATAATCATGATCGGCGCGAGGATCCAAACACTGTAGCGCACGGAATCTTTAGTCAGTTTCTCCAAGTGTTTTAGTCTTTTCTGCTGAAAGTGATAGGCAATTCGAGGAGCTACGTAGACATTGATGCTGTAAGAAACCTGCTTACCAAAAGCTGCAATCCGATCTAAAACCAGATAGATACCGATATCGGCCCCGCCCATAAATACACCCGCAATGAGGATATCGATCCAGAAACCTGCCCAAAGCAGCCCTTTAGACATCAACATCGGTAGAGAGAGTTTCAACAAATTGCTGATCGAAATGGAATTAGGGTGTTCAACCTCTTCTGCAGGCTTAAGCAACTCTTGGACAACAAGAATTGCCACCACTGAAAACATCAAAACTGCAACGAGATGGGAAACGATAGGGCTTAGATAACCGTATTGAGAAACCAGCAAAAAGATCAATACAGGAGCTGCTGCTAGCCACAACCCTGTTTCTTTAAAGATCATATAGAGATTGGTTTTTCCTCGCCCACGAATCATCTCTGAGGAGACTTCTAAAAGAGCGAATGGCAGGATGGCCAATGCACTGCAGTAAAAAACCGGTGCCTTATAAGGATCATCCAAAAACACCTCAGACATCTTCTGAGCAGAAAACAAAACAAAGACAGCACAAACGCCTGCAGCAACGGAAGTGAGACGCAGCATCATGTTATAGGCACTTTGAACGCTGGCTAATTCTTGATCACTGCCGACGGCCCCACTCAATTTAAGGGCTGCATTTCCAAATCCAAAGGAAGCCAGCAGTCCCGTGATCGTAATAACTGACATATAAAGACCAAAAGCACCGACTCCTTCGGGTCCATAAAAATGGTCGATCGTAAAGTGAAGAATGACAGCGAGTAAGACGGAACAGCTCTTCAACAAAAATACATTGGCAACCACCTTAACGGTCTTCGACTGAAGGGGAGGAATGATTTCTGTATTTTCTTCGACCGTATTCTGCATGAACGTGTTATGGCTGAGGAGTCTGGACACCACATGCCATTCTGGCAAACGGCAAATCTACCTATATCTCGTATAAGCTATATCCTTCAATACAGGCAATCAGAAAAAATGGGGCCGTTGCTGTCTTTTCGCTTCCGAAGCTTCGGTGCTGCCGTATGATTCGGGCTCCATGATCACTACTGCCGCTTTTGCTCACCTGCGTGTTCGCACCGAATACTCGATGCTTGAAGCAGCTTGCCGCATCAAACCTCTCATTGCCAGTGCGGCCGAAAAAGGCATCTCTTCTCTTGCTCTGACGGATAAGGGGAATCTATTTGGGGCAATCGAATTTTACCAAACCGCACAGGCTGCCGGCATTAAGCCGGTTATTGGCTGCGAGCTTATTCTGAACGCCACCAAAAAAGAACAAGGCCCTCTCCTTCTCTACGCTCGTAATGAAGAGGGATATATCAACCTCATGAAGTTGGTCACCTTGGGGCATCTCGAAAACGAATTCGAAACAACCGGAATCACAGGTAAACAACTAGCTGCTCATGCCTCGGGCCTCGCCTGCGCAAGCGGTGGAACCACAGGAATCATTTCTCAATTTGTCCTTCAAGGACAAATCGACAAAGCACAAAAATGGATCCAGCGTTTTCAAGAGTTGTTCGGTGAGGACGCTTTTTTTCTCGAATTTCAGAACCATGGCATTCCTGAAGAAGAAAAGCTGCGTAGCCAACTCCCCGAACTCAGCAAAATTACAAATGCCCCTCTAATCGCAACAAACGAGGTCCTTTACGTCGATCAAAAGCATTCCAGCACTTATGACATTTTAACATGTATTCGAACTAGCGTTCGACTCAACGATCCTAACCGCGAACTCCTGCTTTCGAATGATTACTACCTCAAGTCTGCTTCCGAAATGGAGGCCCTATTCGTAGACTACCCAGAAGCCCTTACCAATACCCAAAAGCTAATAGATCTCTGTAATCTCAAACTTAAATTTGGCGAGAACAAGTATCCAAGTTATCCCGTAGACCCGGAAGTATCTCGGGAAACGTATCTCCGAGAGCTTTGCGAAAACGGATTACGAGAACGCTACGGCGATCGCGTTGAGACAGATGCCGAACTTCAAGAACGGCTCGACTACGAACTCGGAATTATCGAGAAGATGGGGTTCGTCAGCTACTTCCTCATTGTTTGGGATTTCATTAACTACGCTAAGCTCAATCAAATTCCCGTGGGACCCGGCCGTGGAAGTGGTGCAGGCAGCATGGTTGCGTATGTGCTTAAAATCACAGACCTCGACCCCATTCGCTATGGCCTGATTTTCGAGCGATTTTTGAATCCAGAGCGGGTCTCACCACCAGATATCGATGTCGACTTCTGCCAGGACCGCCGCGGCGAGGTAATCAAATACGTTCGCGAAAAATACGGTAAACGCTCCGTTGCCCAGATTGTCACCTATGGAACTATGGGAGCGAAAATGGCGATACGGGATGTTGCTCGTGTTCTCGGAATGTCGTTTACCGAAGCATCACGAGTTGCCGATCATATCCCCAAAGATCCCAAGATCACGATTTCTAAAGCAATGGTTGCCTCACCAGACCTTAAGCAGGTCTATGATGAAGAGGAAGAGGCTCACGAATGTATCGATCACGCATTGAATTTGGAGGGCATGGTAAGGCAAACGGGAACGCATGCAGCGGGAGTCGTTATTGCTGAAGGTGAACTCACCCAATACCTCCCCCTCACGATGGACGATCATGGCAACGTGATTACCCAATATTCGATGGGAATGTTGGAGTCTGTCGGCATGTTGAAGATGGACTTTTTGGGTTTAAAAACGCTAACGGTTATTCAAGAAGCGCTCAACTTGCTCAAATCCTCTCAAGAGATTGAACTCCTAGCCGAGGATATTCCATTAGAGGATGAAAAGACCTTTGATCTTCTGAACTTGGGGAAAAATGTCGGCGTATTCCAAGTGGAATCTCCGGGCATGAGAAAACTCTGTCGCCAATTCGATGTTCGGTCCATTGATGACATTATCGCCCTAATCGCACTCTACCGTCCCGGCCCCATGGAGCTCATTCCGGATTACATCTCGTGTAAGAAAGGCCACACCCCTGTCGAGTATGATCATCCGTTACTTGAAGATGTTTCGGCGGATACCTATGGATTCATGATCTATCAGGAACAAGTCATGAAAGCAGCTCAAGTAACGGATGATCATACTCGACAGGGGTGTGGCCTTTCTTACACGAGATGTAATCCGGAATGAGCTCCATGGGGCCGGGAC
>JBCCKK010000328.1:0-3287 GCA_039027395.1 Verrucomicrobiota bacterium
GCGAAGGCATCGACGGCTGGCTGGTGGGCCAAGAGAACGGCGTCACCGTCGCGCTCGACCCAGCTCTCACCGACGCGCTCATCGCCGAAGGCCTCGCCCGCGAAGTGGTCAACCGCATCCAGCGACCACTTCATAAAGTTTCTCAGCCATCTTCGCTGGCGTTAAGGTATCCTCTTCCCCTGCCACAATCACAACCGGTCCCTCATAGGAACGGATGTTCTCAATCGATTGATAGCGGTCTTTGACGATTGCCTCTAGGGGAACCAATTTATTCAATGGTCCAATAATTCGGCTAAGGTATTGATATCCGGCATCGATTAATGATGTATACGGATTACACAGCAACAACCCATCAATGCCCGCTCCGGACTCTTTTGCTAAACGGCAAGCTACTCCCGCCCCCATCGACTGACCCAAAATCGTAATAGGAAGACTTTGACTATTTAACAAATCCAACGCTTGTTTGGCTTTTACTAAAATAGTCTCCTCACTTGTTACCCCCTCTTGGGGACCATATCCCGGATACTCCAACACGTAGAAACTGAGTCTTCGATCAGGGAAAAACTCCCCAAGAAAATCAAACCAGCCACTCGCTCGAATAGAAACATCTCCGTTCCCGTAAAAAATCAGCCAAATCCTCTCCGGATCTTCCACTTCTCGCTTCAATCCTAGGTATTCACCCTGTGGTGAACGCCAAACCTCCAAATTTTTCTTTGCAACGGATGCTGTGAATTCCGAGTCTTGCAATGACAGATGACGATACATATCTGCCCCCGGGTAGATTAACGAATCCTTGAATGTAGTTAACATGAACAACAAAGCTACGTAGATGACCAATGGCCAAAGTATTAAAAAACGCATCGCGACCCGCATCCATTCAGATCGATCCGGCCAAAACCAACTCATACGCCAGCAACACAAGGCATCCGAACTTCTTCGTAAAGCGTTGTTCTCTGTATGGGCTTGTAGCCAGATTCTTCAAGCACTTTGTAGATCTGCTGAGGCGTTAAACATTCCCCATGGGGCCCACCCGACTCACGTGTAATAGACTCTTCATATAAAGTGCCCCCAAAGTCATCACAACCCCAATCCAAAGAAGCCACAGCGCCTTCCACTCCCAATTTGACCCAAGATGTTTGGAGATGAGGAATCAGATCAGTAAAAAACAACCGAGCTAGTGGATACAACCGCTCCGCTTTCTTACGCAGCATAGCTTCCCACTGATCAAAACTTCCTTTACGGATGGATCGCCCTAAAGCATTTCGATAAGGAATAAATGCCAATGGCACAAACTCTGTGAAACCACCGGTATCCTCCTGGATCCTTCGAATAATTTCAAAATGAGTTTTTACATCATCCCAACTTTCGATATGGCCGTACATAATCGTAGCAGTCGAACTAAGCCCACTTTCGTGGGCAGAGCGGATAATCTTCTCCCAGGTCTTTGCATCGAGTTTATTCCCTGAAATTCTACGCCGAATGGAGTCGACCAAAATCTCTGCCGCTGTTCCCGGCACGCTTCCTAATCCAGCATCCTTTAGCTCCTTAAAAATATCCTGATAATCGCGCCCCGTTTTTAAATGCAGCGATTGAATTTCCATTGGAGAAAACGCATGAATGTGAATCTTTGGAAAATTCGTTTTAATGACCGTCAACAAATCTCGGTAATATTCAAAACTCAAATCAGGATGAATACCTCCCTGCAAACAAACCTCTGTAACCTCGGGTGTTTTGCGAAGCCGCTCTACGATTGCCTCGGGTGAGTGCAGATACGCATCCCGGTCTGACCTCTTCCGAGCGAATCCACAAAATGAGCACCCAACGTTGCAGACATTCGTAAAGTTTGCGTTGCGATTAACAACAAATGTGGTCTGCTTGCCAAATTGGCCCAACCGATAGGAGCGGGCACCTTCCAGCAACTCAGCAGTAGAAAGATTCCATAAAGCATCTTGCCACAACTTGCTTTTACCGGAACTACGAGGTTCTCCCTGTATTGCTTTTAATACAGGTCGACTCAGCCATTCATCATTCTGATAATCGGGATAAACTGCAAGTCGCTCTTGGAGTCGAACGTCGACTAGGCGGGCTTGGGCTCGATACACCTCGAGTGTTTTCCAACGATTTTCAGGATTCACCTCATCTCGCTCAGGGGAAATCCCTCCGAGATCGTCGATTTGAGATAGTAATTGAAGCCAGTTTGAATTTAAATTAGGTGGGATCTGCAACGCCACATTCGGACACCGTTCTCTCCAGAATTGAATCAACTCCAAATATTCGTCGAAACTCGGAGGATTTGGCGAATGCATCAGCTTACTTCCTGAATTAGGTATGAAGTTCTGGATGATAATTTCTTGTAAATGTCCAAAGGTGTCATGCAGTTCTGCCAGCGCTTCTAACGACCGAATTCGACTCAATCGAGTCTCTCCAACTCCCAGAAGAATTCCACTCGTAAATGGAACTTTGGCAACTCCCGCATTGCGAATCGTTTCAAGTCGGGAGGCACTTCGTTTTTCAGGTGCAACTTCCCGATCGTCTTCAACATTCTCCAGCATCACTCCCATAGAAGCATGAAACTCGCGACAGACCTTCAATTCATCCAAGCTGAGTGCTCCATAATTACCGTGAGGTAAAAACCCTCGATCCAACGCCTTTCGAGCAACGTCAGACGCAAATTCGATAAATGAGCCCCAACCTCGCTGCGCTAACCCAGCTCGAATATGCTCAAGGCGGTCTGGCCGTTCTCCAGAAATCAACAAAATCTCCCGAACCCCAAGCGCTTTGCCTAGTGAGAGTTTACGCTCGATCTCTTGGTCTGAAATCAACCCTTCGTTATCGGTTCTAAATCCGCAATAGCTACAGTGCCACGGACAGTCGTGTGTTAACGTCAGAGTCAGGGAACTCGAGTATGTAACCGTTTTGCTTTTCAAAACCCGACTAAAACGCTAGACCAGTTTTTCTCGGGGCTCAAGAATGCAAAAAATATTCGAATCTAATTTCTTCGTATTGACTGCAATTCTCGGTTCAAATCTCTAGCTATGAGTGATCAGCCACAAAAAATGGTATATCTCCTACCCAATCTCATGACGGCTGGAAATCTCTTCTGTGGCTTTATGGCAGTTCTGCAGATTTTTGAAGGCACTATTTTACGTCGAGCAGACTCAGACGGTTGGCTCAACCATTATCAGTTGAGCCTCTATTTCATTATTGGAGCCTTTGTCTTTGATATTCTCGATGGCCGCGTGGCCCGACTGGGGGGACTCGAAAGCCCTTTCGGACGTGAGTTTGAC
>JBCCKK010000329.1:0-3276 GCA_039027395.1 Verrucomicrobiota bacterium
ACCCAATCGTAGGCTTCCTAAGAAATTCATCTTACGCGGTCGAAATCATTTTCGGCTTCTCAAGACCTCTGGAGCGCGACGAGCTGGAAAATTTCTCGTCTGTAATTATTTGAAGGTCGACGAGGCTCGAAAAGTAGCATTCATTATTCCCAAAGCCTGTGGGCCCGCTGTGACTCGCAATCGCATAAGGCGGAGGATGCGAGAGGGGTATCGGTTGCTTCAAGATCGGATCTTGCCGAAGGTTTCGATTGTTTGGATAGCTCGTCGCACGTCATCAGCTGCGACCTATGATCAATTGAAGCTTGAAATGGAACAGTTGCTGCAGCGATCAGGGTTGTGGCTCGAAGTGACGAAATGATTATAGGGTTGCTTCTAGCAGGGAATCACTTCAGCTTACCCCCTTATTTTTTAACGAATTATGGATAGAACGAGTTGGATAGCAGTCATAGTCTGCACGGTTTTGATGGTTGTATATTTCTGGTATTATCTCCCCCAATACCAGGTTGTCCCCGCTCCCGAGAAATCTGCGCAGGAGAGACAAGTCGATGTATCCACTCCTCGAGTAAGCGATGTAAGTGAGATAGACAGCCAAGGTGAAGCTCAGCCAGTGATGGTGGCAGTCCCCGAGACTCCAGTCTCGCAAGAGCTAAAAATCACCGAGCAACTCGCTGTTTTGGAGAATGAGTGGATTCGGGTGTCTTTAACCAACTACGGGGGTGCGATTGATCAGGTAACGCTTAAAAAGCATACCGCCTCCGATGAGGATCCGGTTGTGCTAAACGCCGGTAGCCCGATTCCTTTGATGAACCTTGAGGGCTGGGGGCTCAAAACGCGTAGTCTTTATGCGGTTACAGAGTCGGAAGAAAACTCAGTTACCTATGTCCTAGATATTCAACCGGGTCTTCGTTTAGAGCGGCAATTTAAGTTACTAGATGGGTATCAGCTCGAATGTGTGCAAACCATTTACAATACGACCAATTCACCGGTGGTTCTTCCCGCTTACAAACTTTCAATGGGTACCACAACGTCTATCTATCAAACGGATGAAGAGCGGCGGTTTGTTGGTATGGCTTGGCATACACCTGAACCGGGAGGTCGCTATGAAGATAAATCGATGCAGTCGTTTTATCCTGGTTTCATGGGCTTCGGCGGAGGGAAGAGTGAATTAGTTAGTGATCCTGGAGATGAGATTCTTTGGGCGGCTCTAAAAACACAGTTTTTTACGCTGATTGTTAATTACGGCGAACGACATGGCACCTCCATGAAGGCTGTAAAACAGAAAATGCCGGAACTCCGGGTTGGTGGAAGCGAAATTCCCGAGGGGATTCGGGCAGACGTATCGATGCCCGGTTTTCAAGTAAATGCTTCTTTTAGAGAGACGTTTAATCTTTATGTAGGTCCCAAAGAGGATAGTCGATTGCGTAAGCTAGGAGACGAAAAAGATCGGCTGATGGAGTTTGGAATTTTTGGAATTATTAGCCGCCCTCTTTTAACGGTTATGAACTGGATCAATTCCTACGTTCATAATTATGGGATTTCGATTGTCCTTTTGACAGTTCTGCTTCGAGCCATTCTCTGGTATCCGCAGACCAAAGCTAATCGCAGTATGAAGCGAATGCAAACGGTGGCTCCGGTCATGAAAGAGATTCAGGAGAAGCATAAAGATAAGCCTGAGAAGATGAATCAAGAGATGATGAAGCTCTACCAGGATTATGGGGTAAATCCATTTGGTGGTTGCTTGCCTATGTTGATCCAGTTTCCGATCTTTCTTGGTTTCTACTATATGCTTTTAGGGTCTATTGAGTTAAGGCATGCCGAATTCCTATGGATCAAAGATTTGTCCCAGCCAGATACTATTTTCAACATCTCAGCACTTAAGTGGATTCCCATTTTTGAAGGTAACATCAACCCTATGCCCTTATTGATGGCAATTACTATGTACATCACGATGAGTATTACTCCTCAACCGCAAGGTGTGGATAATCCAATGATTGTCGTGATGAAGATCATGCCGGTGATGTTCTTGGTGTTTTGTTATAACTTTGCTTCAGCGCTTTCTGTCTATTGGACGATGCAAAACCTATTGTCTATTGTTCAGATGAAATATAATATGAAACAAGAGCCGCCAACATTGGAGGCTTTGAAAGAGGAAGCGGTTAAAAAGAAGAAGCAAAGAAAAGAGCGGATGCAAGGTTTTGGCATGAGCGCGCGTAAACGTAAATGAGTCACTATTCGCCGAAAGAGCTATTGGAACGTATGCTTTCCAACCTAGGGATCTCTGCAGAGGTTCAGGAAGAAATGCGTCCTTCCGGACCTACGCTTCACATTCTTTCGGACGAAGCATCTTTTCTCATTGGTGATGAAGGGCAAGTACTTGAAGACTTGCAGTATCTGCTTAATCGTATGCTGATGAACGACGAAATGGATCAACCTCGAGTTTCCATTGATATCGCAGGTCACCGGTTATCATTCCAAAGGAAATTTTTGGAAGATATCAAAGTTATCGTAGACCGAGTCAAAGAAGAAGGGGGCGAGGTTACTCTAGACCCAATGAATTCTTACGAGCGGATGTTAGTACACAATACGTACAAAGATGATCCGGGCGTTGTTACTTCCAGTCCGGAAGGACCCGAGCGAATCAAGCAAATCATTGTTCGCAAGGCTTCCTGATTTTTTCAGGGTATAATTCGAGCCTTTCACCCCTTTTTTAGTGGACGGACGAAAAGGAGTTTGTAAATTCCACACTCCCATGGAACGGACATTGATTTTACTTAAGCCTGATTGTGTTCAGGAGAAACATTGTGGAGAGGTGATCTCTCGCTTTGAAAGTGCAGGTTTTACAATTCGGGCCTGTAAGATGCTTAAGCTAACGCCTAAGGTTCTCAAAGAGCATTACGCTCACGTAGCTGATAAGCCATTTTTCCCAGAGATTGCTGAATTCATGCAATCGTCACCTGTTATCGGATTAGTTCTTGAGGGTGAAGGAACAATCGAGCAAGTTCGTGATATGTTGGGACCTACTGATTCAACTCAAGCTCCGAAAGGAACAATTCGTGGGGATTTGGGCAAGAATATGATGGTCAACGTCGTGCATGCCTCTGACTCTCCTGAAAATGCAGCAATTGAAATCGAGCGTTTCTTCGAGGCTTCCGAGATCTTTTAAGATCTCGGTCATAGCCTATGGGTTTGTTTGAAGTTGTTTAGTAGAGCCTCAGAGCTTTCAAGGTGCTTACGGTTATGGCTCCTGTTGCGGGTAGTCCGGCATCATATTGAAAG
>JBCCKK010000330.1:0-3245 GCA_039027395.1 Verrucomicrobiota bacterium
AACGAATTCAAAATTGTCCTTTGTGATCTATTAATTGGAAATACAGGACCCGCGAAACAACTTATTGATGAACGGGAGGTAACGATAGAGGACGCTTTTGAATTCGTTGAGTGAGTCTTTTTGGTTACCTTTCAATTCGCGCGCTTTTTCAAAAAACGATTTCGCTTCCGGATAATTCCCTGAAACAAAGAGGGCTTCTCCGTAATTGAACTGAGCACCAAAATTACCAGGATTTTCGGTCGCAATCTTTTGGAATATAAGAGTCGCCTTCTGATACTCTTCCTGTTTCATGAAGATCGCTCCCCTCAAGTTGAGCATTTCCATATTTCCCGGATCATTCGCCTCGACTTCTTCCAATTTTAGCAACGCTGCATCGTACTCTTCCCGCTGAAAAAGGACAGAAGCTTGCTGCAACGGACTCAATTCACGTTGGACCGGTGTTTCTTGAGAGAACACACTAGTCGTTAGGACACAGAAAGAAAAAAACAAGACAATGGACTTTCGGACGCATGATGGATCAATAAAAATATTCATAACTTGAAAGTAGTTTAGCTGAATTCAACGTATACGAAAGAAGTAACTGGCAACCAATACACAGCTCTTTAAACAATTTCTAATCGAATTCTGCTTTATATTGTGTGAGAAATGCTGCCATCAAACAGTTGAGCTCTTAACACCCGAAATTACTAGCTGACAAACTCCCGTCGCATCTACTCATTGCGTCGGTACTTGTCTTTTGGATCCTAGCTAGCCCGTGGTTATACGCTTCTTTCGATACGCAATCAAACCGGCTATACTACTAAGTAGAAGCAACGCATAAGTACTGGGCTCGGGAATGGCCTCACCCACTTTCACTTGGTAGGCAAGTTGAGAATTTCTTGGTTGATTTTGTGGGTCCCAAGAGAACACCGTAGTCCCCGATAGAGTGAACCCGTTGGAAAGACCGGGAACGTTTGAAATCATGAGAATATCCAAACCCGTTCCCGACCCCACCGCGAGTACCTGTTGGGTGATTGCCGTTACATTCCCTGAAAGATCTAAAGAAAGATTAGAAAGTTGAGCAAAGCTGTTTGCTTTGGTCGCCCGTGCCCGAATTGCAAACGAATCAAACGATGTTGAAAGCGGCTGATATGAAACAGTCTCGGTTCCTACTGTCAATGATGCAACATTGGAACCTGCGTCGTAACTAAGCGCAAAGGCAACAGATCCTCCGTTCGGCCAATTAAATTGATCCGTGTCAGCCGGAGCTCCCGTGTCAGACCCTATATCCACCTCAAATGTTGCAGCGCCTCCTCGATCTCCGATTCTCCCTTCACCAACAAAGTCGATTTGAGTAAATGCATCATTTAATTCCAAGTCTGTACCAATCGATGTAATAAGCAGTGACGCCCCCTCTAAAGGAAGCGAGTTAACCCCCAAGATTACCGTAGTGAATACCACGAAGTTCTTTAATAGTTTCATAGAGTTTTCTGATCTTTGTGAAGTCGATTACGCCCCCAACGCGTTACCCAAGCAGTTATTCCAGCCAGCAGAAGTAATCCATAGGTTCTGGGTTCGGGAATTGCATAAGTAACATTATCAATGGCCAAACTATCGTTGGTCGTAATGTCGACTCGTTTTATGTTTTTGAGTTGAAACTTAGCGGCAGAGAGATCTCCGGTCTGATTTGCCGTATTTGATCCATACACCAGACCGGAACTTAGACTCTGAAGGTCCACACGATCTAGAGTGATGGAGTTCTTCGCGGAATCGGTCAAAACCGTTTGCAGCCTATTCCCACTGTCAAGAGCATCAATTAAGGCAAAGGAAATCACTTGAATTTCATTGCTCGAAAATTCAATCGTGAATGTCCCCCCTCTTGCTTCGTCGTCGGGAGAGTCGAGAATTTTATCTCCATTTCGGTCCCTGATATTTTCGGCGATAATCCAAGAATTTCCCAACGATTTGCCTGCGAGATTGCCTGCGGGAAATGGATATTCTAAATCTGGGTCAGCCCCATTCCTGGTATTTGTATCGTAAATTGCACCAACATCATGCCGTTTATTTGGATTAGTTACGGATAATGTTACGCCAGGATACAACGTGCCTTGAGCCGAAAATAGTCCGCTTAGCACTGATCCATGCTGCAATCCAGCCTTGGGTTCATCAAATGTGATAACCATTACTGACGCTCCAGATAAACTCATGGTAGAAGCCATCAACCAGGCAAGAAGTATCGAGAATATTGAAATTGTGTATAGCCTCATTACAGAAGTTACTATTAGCTTTATTTAGTAGTTAGGCAAATTAAGCAGGTTGGTTGTCTAAATCGAACAAAGGTATCATTGGTGAAGGAAGGTTATTACTTAGTGAGCCACAACCCACTTCCGGCTACGCCGTCTCCAGAGGAGGCCGCTTGACGTCGCTAAAATTAATAGCGCATACGTCGATGGTTCAGGAACTGCCTCATAGGTAATCGAATAATTGACAGTTGTTGGCGCTGTTTCTTGAATCCAAAATGAATGAAATCCACTTTGGAGACTCGTGAGACCGAGGGCACCGAGTAAATCGGTGGTAGAAGCATTAAAAATAGTTGATCGGTCGATATCACCAAATCCCTGTCCAGGAAATCCCGGGCTAGTTGAATCAAATCGATATGCGAGAAAACTTCCAAATCCTGAGCTATTTGGAAATGTAGTATAACTGTCTAACGTGAGTGATGTAATCTCGACGCCAGAGAGAGGAACATTGAAACTGAAATAATCGGCGTCGGACCCATTGGTTGCTCCGGTGTTACCGTTAGCACCCACCGAACCCACGATTGTGCCTAAACCAGCAATGACAGTGAATCCAGTTGGAGATCCAGGAGTTCCTGCCAAATCACCATCAATCGTTTCCTCATGTATGGTAGCAGATTTTAACTCCGTCGAAACCAGTGCCATCGAAATGATCACGACAAAAATGAGTTTTAGATGATTCATAGTAGCCTCTATGCCTATTATTTTTTTGATCGTATTATTATTAAAATTTAAATGATTGGTTTGGTCTACATGCTTAACCCCTGAACTCCCCCTTGATTTGTATGATGTTCCGGGTGATCAACCCGGAACATCACAACTTCAGTAAACTTCAACAATCGTGCAATTCTTCAACTATTATGAAGACTTGCGAACTCCTCCGCGACGAAGAACCCAAAGAGCCAAACCGCCTAATCCTAGCATGAGGTAAGTGGATGGTTCTGGAACTTGCTGAGGGGAGAATGTATC
>JBCCKK010000331.1:0-3243 GCA_039027395.1 Verrucomicrobiota bacterium
CAGCAATCCGAGACATTTCGGCAAGACTGCGAGTCATCAGCGCCGCCATTCCGTTTTCACCGATTCCTAAACCGCTGCACATCCCACCGGCGAGCGCGTAGACGTTTTTTAAAGCTCCTCCGAGTTCGACCCCAACCAAGTCGGTGCTTCGATACAACCGGAAGAGTTTCTGATGAACCGCATCCTGAATTCGAATTGCCAAGGCTTCGTCATCTGAGGCCACAACGGCCGCTGTAGGTGCGTTTTCGATGACTTCACTTGCAAAACTCGGTCCTGAAATCGTAGCAACAGCTGCGTTACTCCAAACACTTCGGATGATTTCAGTGACTCTGAGAAAGCGATCGATCTCAATTCCCTTAATGAGACTCACTACAGGCAACTTGGGATCTGGAAGCGACTCCAAACGTTGGCGAAGGTTTTGGCAGGGAATGGCAAGAAACACCATTTCACCCGGATCTTCATTCGGCCAAGTCTTATCGTCTCTTTGAAGAAAGGCGACTTCGTGTTCGTTTCGCCCGAGCAGAGAAGCAATCGCCGATCCCCAAGCCCCCTTCCCTATCATAGTGACTTTCACGACACGGCCTCCTTCGATTTTGATTTCTTCTCAAATTTGGCCTCAGTCCCATTCATCAGACGCTGAATATTCGATCGATGACGCCAGACACTCATCAATCCTAAAAACACGGTTGCTCCGATCATCCAATATTGGTCAGGATAAAAAATGAAAGTGGCAATAGGCAAAACCAAGCCTGCCGCAATGGAAGCAATGGAAACGTAGCGCGTGGTTAGAAATAGAAGTAGCCAAGTGCTAAAGCAAATGAGTAAAGACCACGGCACAAGGGCCAAGAGAAATCCTGCGGACGTCGCCATTCCTTTCCCGCCTTTGAAGCCGAGAAATGGCGAATAGTTATGTCCTAGAACGGTCAGAACCCCTGCGATCAATAGGAAAAGGTCATACGGTAGTGGTAGTGAATCTCGAATGCTCGGATCAAAAAGCCATTGAATTACCATGAGCGGCATATAGGCCTTCAAAAAATCGAAAACGAATACCGTAATTCCCCACCCTTTTCCCAAAGTTCGAAAGACATTGGTTGCCCCAATGTTGCCACTTCCTTTCGTGCGGATATCCATCCCGTTGAGCTTCCCGGCAACAAAACCGAATGGAATTCCTCCGATTAAAAAACAAATAACCCAAATCCCAGCAATCATTGGCCATGAGCTCAGGGATCCGCCTTGTGCGAGAGACAAGAACGCCGTTAAATCAAAATTTGCCATGGCGTCATTTAGAACGAGCCTTTTTTACAGGCAAGTAAGAAAAAGCCATTGCCAACTTTTAAGTTTTTTTTAGCTTCTCTTCATGTCTGAGTCATTAAGTGCCGAGCAACAACAACGTTACCAGAAGGCAAAGCAAGCCTCTGATCGGCAAAATCACGATTACGCGATCAATCTTCTCAAACAACTTTCTAAAGAAATTCCGGGCAATATCGATATCCGTCGATTGCTCCGCGCCAACGAGCTTCTCAAATACCGCGCTGCGTCGGGAATGAGCAAAAAGCTTTCTGGGGTCAAGGTTGCTCCGATGAATATGAAGGGAAAAGGCGCTCTCAAGAAAAATCCTCAAGAAGCGATGGATATTGCCGAGGACATCCTTGAGATCGACCCAACGAGTGAGTCAGGCAACTCGCTTCTTGCTGAAGCTGCGCTTGCGCTACAACTTCCCCAGGTTGCGATTCTCGGTTATGAAACGGTTCGCGACGCGCATCCCAAGAATGTCGATAACTTGAAAAGGCTGGGCGCCCTTTATCTAGAAAATGCGATGCATGAGAAAGCCCAACAAGCTTACGATGCGGCGATCAAACTAGCTCCCAATGATGGGGAAGCTCTCAAGGGCATGAAAGACGCTAGCGCCATGCACGCCTCTGCCTCGGGTTCCTGGGAAGAAGGTAGCGATTATCGGGACTCTCTCCGCGATGCCGACCAGGCCAAGCGCTTGGAACAAGAGAAGCGCGTCGTCCGCTCAGCAGACGCGATTGATGCCCAACTGGAAGAACTGACCAAGCAGTATAACGAAAACAACACAAACCTTGCTACCGTCAAAAAGATCGCGGAGCTTCTCGAGCGGAAGAACGACTTTGCAAATGCCATCACCTGGTTTGACTATGCATTCCAGCTATCTAACCAGGCTGATCCGGAGATTGAAAAGAGACTGTATACCCTGAAGATGACGAACGTGGAAACGGCGATTCAGCAGAAGGAAGCAGAGCTGCAAAGTGCCGATGATCAAACACGTCCGCAAATCGAACAAGAGCTCCATCAACTGCAAACCCAAAAGGCTGAGTTTGAACTCAGTGCCGCCCGCGAACGCGTTCAAAAATATCCAAATGACAAAGGATTGCGCTACGAGCTGGGCAAAGCGCTCTTCGATGCGGGAAGCTATCAGGAAGCTGTCCCTGAACTTCAACAAGCTACGAGTCAACCTAACGTTCGAATCAAAGCCATCAACATTCTTGGTCTGTGCTATCAGCACCGGAACATTATGGATTTAGCCATCAAGCAGTTTGAGACGGCAAAAAGCGAGTCGCTGACCATGGACAACCTTAAAAAAGAGGTCACCTACAATCTCGGCTTAGCCTTAGAGCATGCTGAACGTAAAGATGAGTCGCTTGAACAGTTCAAAGAGATTTACGAGGTTGATTATCATTATCGAGATGTAGCCCAACGGGTTGAGGCTGCTTACGGCGGCTAAGTGCGGTTGATATACAAATGAAATTTCCCGTAACCCTACGCTTCAAGCATGTAGCCTTGGCACCTCAGATTTTTTTGGTCGATGCCGATGGCAATGAAGTGGGTTACGTGAAGCAGAAGCTATTTAAACTCAAAGAGCATGTTTCGGTATTCAGCGACTCTAGTAAGTCTCAACTCGTTACCGAAATCAAAGCGGATCGCATCATCGATTTTTCTGCGGCTTACAGTTTTTTTAATAGCGAAGGCCAAGAGTATGGTCGGGTGCAACGCAAAGGGATGCGTTCACTTTGGCGAGCACGTTATGAAATCTTCCAGGAGCATTTCTTCTGCTTCAATGTTTCCGAAGACAATCCCGGCATTCGAATTCTCGACAGCATTTTTTCGAATATTCCCATCATAGGCCTTCTGGCCGGATTAGTATTTAATCCGAAATACAACGTTACGGATCGCGACGGAAAGGTTTGCTACGTGCTTCACAAACGTCCGGCACTTTTCGAA
>JBCCKK010000332.1:0-3242 GCA_039027395.1 Verrucomicrobiota bacterium
CCACAGTTAGAGACGCATGCGACCTCGGCTATTTGGTCACGGTTGTTCATGACTGCTGCACGACGGTGACTCCCGAATTGCATTCCGCGTCAATTACGGTGGTTCGGGATCGATATGCTCGAATTCTTAGCACGCAGGAAGCCATCGCTGAAATTGAGCGTTCCGCCAGTCGTGATCCTTCTCAGAGCCTGAATAAGCTAAAACCTCACTAGGCAGCCCAATCTCGAGCCCAATCCATAATAAATGGTTGGTTCTTTTGGCAAAATTGATTAACCTGAAGCTTGTCGGAGCGATCCGATAAGTAGCTCATATGGAAAAAACGAAAGAAATTCGCCTAAAAGATATAGCGGATCAGCTGGATTTAGGCGTCACTACAGTTTCAGATATCCTACTTCGAGGGAAGACCAATTATCGGGGCTCGACGATCGATCTCGTAAAGAAAACAGCCGAAGAGCTAGGCTATCGCCCCAATACATTGGCCCAAAGCATGCGGAGTGGGCGAACCTCTACGATCGGTATTTTGCTTACCTACAATCTGATCGACCCATTTTTTGCTGAGCTTCTCAACGGATTAGAAGAAGAACTCGATCGTAGGGGGTTGGTTGTTATTCTAAGCATTTCCGATCAAAAAATCGAAAAGGATAAGAAAGCTCTTCGATTTTTCGAATCTCACCGGGTCGATGGTCTTCTGGTAGGGCCTGTATATAAACAGGCAATGACTATTCCTATTTTTGATCAATACAAGACTTCGATCCCGTCTGTAATGATGCTTGCTGATCAAGATGCCCCTTGCGATACAGTGGACCTTGAGCACGGCCCGGATTCAACGATTGGACGAATTGCTGCGGAACACCTCATGGAAATGGGGCATCGTAATATCGGATATTTCATGTGCCCACCGGATGTCCGTGAGGACCAAGGATCCCATCCCTACCGAGGTTTTGTTAAGAGTCTACGCGAGCGGAACCTTTTTAGATCCGAATGGATATGGGAAGGACACCCTCCGGTCGCGCAGAACGCATACCAAAAAATGAAAGAGCTTCTCAGCCGTTATCCCAGTCGAGATTCTTTTCCCACCGCACTCTATTGCCACAACGACCACTGTGCTATGGGTGCCATGGCGGCTTTAAGGGAGCATAGTTTTCGAGTTCCTGAAGATATCAGCATTATCGGAACCGATAACATCGATGTCTCTTCTTTTACCTCCCCTCGGCTGACGACAATCGATTTAAAGCCTTCTGAGATAGCGCGTGAAGCCGTTGCTCTTCTTATGGAACGGCTAGACAACCCCAAACGTCCCTTGAGACACAGTATGATCACGCCCGAATTTATTTCTCGGGAATCGGTTCAACGTGTCGGCCCCTCTTGCCTCTAAATCTAAGAGAGAGTCTCTAAGCAAAAGTTTATCGGAATAATTTCGGATCGTTCCGATTTTCGTTGACTTCCAGGTGATTTCCTAAGAAGATTTCACCTTATATGGAGATGTTTTCAATTACTCGTTTTGGGTCTACCCCCTTTCCTAGACCTTCTCGCAAACACTTAATCTTAACCGCTTTGATTCTATTCAGCGGAGTTTCCCCACTTTGGCTTTATGGCCAAGCTCAGACAGGCATGCCTAATGAGGAAGATGCCACAGTTAAGCTGCAAGAAGAGGCAGTCCCTGAGGCTTCTTTGGGACAAGAATTCATCAAAGCGACGGTTTCTCAAACCCCAACGGGAACTACAATCAGCCCTCGCTTGTTCGGTCTCAACTCATTTAAAGGATTTGAAACAGCTTCTGCAGCCCGCCCTGGCTACCAAAAAGCGATGACTTATATGAACCCCGGTTTCATCCGGTATCACTACGCCGGTATGACCAATGACTCCAAAAAGGACAAAGGAGGTTGGGTCGACTATGCAAATCAACGCTGGGACGAGGAAAAAATTGTTAAAGCACTGTCTACCTGGCGCTCGCCAACCGCTGAAAATATGATCTGCATCTCAGGTTGGCCTAAGTATATGGACGAAGACAATGATGGCTTTCTCGATAAGTCTCAATATGAAGCATTTGCTACTTTTTGCGCCGAACTCGTTCGAATCATCAACGTCACCCACGGCTTTAAAATCCCATACTTTGAAATCACCAACGAAAAAGACGGCCGCTATTGGGTAGACGCCACTCGAAAGGGTAAAAAAGACGATGTTGATGAACTCGCTAAGATTTACAATCTCTGCGCGGAAGCAATGAAACAAGTCGATCCTTCGATTAAAACCGGAGGTCCTGCAGCAATGCGGAGTGACATGCTCAATCCGCTGCGCCGGTTCGCCGAAAAGACAAAAGACAACTTGGATTTCTTCAGCGTCCACGCCTATGCCAGCGGCAATCTGAAAGAGTCTGATACAAATATCTATCGAAAAGCCAAGAGTATTTCAAACGCAGGAAGCCGGGTTGCTCGCATGATCAAAGAAATCAGCCCCGAACGCCCAATCGAAGTTCACTTGAACGAATACAATATCAGCTGGACCTGGGAAACTCGTGAGCCTCGAATGATCAACTACAAGGGCGCTGTCTTTGACGCATTGTGCTTTATTCATTTTACCGAATCAGGAATTACGGTCACGAATGCTTGGAACGACGTCGACGGTGTTTACGGCAAAATGTCCGGAGACCTCCAACTGCGACCTGCAGCCCACGTGTTTCATCTAGTCAACAATCACTTTGTTGGAAAAGCATTAAAGATCGATGCCCCAAAAACAGCTGAGCTAGAGCTTTTTGCTGCGAAGAACGAAAGTGGAACAGCAGTCCTTGCAGTCAATCGCAGTGATAATCCAGTCGGGCTCAAGGTTGCATTTAGTGACCTCCAGCCGAAAATTCTCAAACATTCGAAGGTGGGTGAAGCCGGATTTGATGAATCCATGCTAGAATACAACGAACTTTCTCAGGATGGAATCATGCTAGCCGGTCATTCAGTTTCTGTTTTTAAAGTCGAAACGAGCTCCATTGCCCCAAGCGCAACTCCATCGGAAACGCCGAAGGTTCCAAGTGCCCCCACCGAAGAGCCTCAACCTGAAATGCCTGAAACTCAAAAACAACCTGAAGAGACCCAAGAGAAACCCGGCCTCTTCCAACGTCTATTGAACATATTAAAAGGAAACTAACCATGACAATACCCACTCAGAAACCATCAGGAAAATGCATCTGCCTATTTACACTAGGTCTCTGCTACCTATTTGCTTTGAGCCCACAGCTTTTTGCTAAGGCA
>JBCCKK010000333.1:0-3239 GCA_039027395.1 Verrucomicrobiota bacterium
CATCATGATGAACGGGAATAATAAGGACAACCCTTCTTCGATTCCTCAGTTCCTTAATGAACTCGAACAAGGCCTTGATTATGTCCAAGGCTCACGGTTCATTTCCGGAGGGCACCAGGAAAACACACCGCTTATTCGCCATTTTGCAATTCGCATGATTCATGCTCCACTCTTTTCGCTAGCAGCTCATCGCTGGATGACTGATACAACTAATGGCTACCGAGCTTTTTCTCGCTCATTCCTCCAGGATGCTCGGGTTCATTTATTTCAAGAAGCTTTTCAGGCCTATGAAATCGAACAGTATATGGCTTGGAAAGCCTTGAGACTTGGCTTCGAATGCAAGGAAATATCCGTCTCGCGATGCTATCCTCCACGCAACCAACAAAAATCAACCGCTTCATTCAGCAAAATCAAACCGGGATCCGGTTATTTTCTCATGATTAAGCCTCTGCTCTGTCTTAACCTAGGATTGTACAAGTAGACTGAACGGAAGCTCATGTTCAAGATAGTCCCTAGCCCACCAAAGAGCTTATTTATTACCTTGCTAGGGATCTCTTTCGTTTGCCTACTTTCCTCTTGGCTGACACCCAAGAAGCTTCCCGATAGTCCTCCTGCATCGATCCCATCGTTTGCCGGCCGTGATTTTCCGATTTATTGGACTGCTTGGCGGATTGCCCATACCGAAGCTCCTCTTTTTGAAAGTGCGAGCTATCAACGAATGATTAGTGACCCCTTAGAAGCCAGCTTTTCATTACATAATCCGCCATGGACACTTATCCTCTTTTCTCCTTTGGGTGGCGTCTCCTACCAAATTGCGCTGGGACTTTGGCTGACCTTCAATTTTGCCTGCTTTGTTTTCACTGTGTTTTTCAGTCTGAAGCTCTTTGAAATCTCCCTTCCGCCGCCATGGTTACTCCTGATTACTGCGATATTTCCAGCTAGCTTTTCTTGCCTCTATTTTGGACAGCTTACCATCCTTCTCACTTGCGCGGCTCTGGTTCTAGTTGTTTGCTTGAAAACAAAGAATGATTATTGGGCGGGATTCTGCCTGTCGTGGATGACCATCAAACCTCATCTATTTTTCCTTTTTCTAATTCCAATCGGCTTAACTATTATCAAGGATCGTCGCTGGGCAATCTTTACGGGTTTTCTTTTGTCTTTTGGCACCATTCTCACGCTACTTACCTGGATAAGGCCTCTAGCCATTTCGGACTGGATAACGTGGCTTGGATCAGGCCATGCCACCGAATGGAGCACTGCAAACTTGGCTACATGGGTTCGACTACTCGTTTGGCATTTTAGCAACCAAGATATCCTTTGGCCCGTCTATGCTATTCCGATTCTTTCAATCATCGTGACATTCTTTTTCTTACTCAGTCGCAATTCTCCAAAATCGTGGATCCAATACTTTCTTGTCTTAATTCCTTTGTCTCTGATTCTCGGTCCTTATGCATGGTCCTACGATTTTTGTCTACTCCTTCCATGGCAAGCCGCATTGCTTGCGCCTCTGCTGACAAAAACTTCCACCTCAACCAGAATCGGATTAGCCATTGTAATAGGTGTTCAACTCATTTGGATTCTTCAAGGCACCCTATTCTCAGGTGACATGCACACATTCGCTTGGTTTCCACTGATCGTTCTGTTGACTTGGCTGTGGTTTTCTTCCAGGTTTACAATTATCGAATCCGAGGATGACCGTGGATAGCCAAAACAATTGTCTTAGCGTTGTAATGCCGGTTTACAATGAAGTCGCCACCGTTCGGGAAGTGGCAATGACTGTCTTGAAACAACCGTTGGTCGGAGAACTGATCATGGTCGACGATGCGTCGACTGACGGCACTTGGGACATTCTTGAAGAATTGAACGCTGCTCATCCATCCATTCGCATATTCAAACACGCTCAAAATCAAGGAAAAGGTGCTGCATTAAAGACAGGGTTTTCTCACATCTCACTGCCTTACGCAATTATTCAAGATGCTGATTTTGAGTATGATCCCGAAGAGTATCCGATCCTTTTAACACCTATTTTGGACGGGAAAGCGGATGTGGTCTATGGCTCTCGTTTTTGCGGAGCGGGCGCGCATCGCGTTCTCTATTTTTGGCATTTTGTTGGAAACACATTTCTCACCTTACTTTCTAACATGCTGACCAACATCAATCTCACCGATATGGAAACGTGCTTCAAAGCATTCCGCAAGGAGGTGATCACTCAGATTGACCTTCAAGAACCACGTTTTGGCGTGGAGCCTGAAATCACAGCTAAGATTGCCAAGTTAGGTGTTCGCATTTATGAGGTTCCCGTTTCCTATTACGGAAGAACCTATGCAGAAGGGAAAAAGATTTCCTGGAGAGATGGTTTTAGTGCACTACGTTGCATCCTCAGATACAATCTGCTTCCTTAAGCGGCTCTCAACTCAAATTGCTCAACCAAATACGCTGCTAAGACCAGCCAGATAAGAGCACCGATAACCGAATAAAGCATTAGTGTGGATCCAGCGATCATTAGAATCATAGCTGGAATCCCCAAAGTCATCGCATATCGCGCAGGCCATATCAGCAGGGTTGCCAGCACGGTTTCCATCAGAATAATACTTCGCGAAAACCAGGTTGCTAGTGCCCTCAGCGATGACGGATCAAGCTGCTCCCGCAAAAAGACATAGGTTGGCAGCTGTTTTCTTAAAAAATAGATCTCATAAACTGCCTCACCATTCCAATAGCTCTCAGTCCATTTACCCACAGCGCCACCTAAAAACATCAGAGAAACGACAGCCAAAGCCAACCGGACCCCACAGATGGCCTGCACTTGGGATTCCGTATCTACGACGCCAGACCACCAAAACAGCCAAAGAGAAACCCAAAAGACGACAACAAATGTTGCATCGTTATAGGCGTGAATATGCCAAAGGAGCCCCAAGGAACTGGTAACAAGCAATAAAGAAGCCCCCTGCATCCAAATCTTCCTCGGATAAAACAAAGCCAAAATGCCGACAATAGGAAGAACATACAAAAGTATCGGCCAGTAGCCATCAAGCCACCAAGAACCAAAGAAAGGATGCGACTGAACCGGTATGCGAACGTGGCTATTAAATAGAAAAACGAGAACAGGAAATTTAACAAACCACGCAGTGAGGATTCCTAGATAAACTCCTCTCCAGATTAATAATCGACTATACGTTGGAACCCATCTCATGGTCCTGACCGGAACTTCAACTCTTCAGTCAGCGCCGTATACCGCACAC
>JBCCKK010000334.1:0-3237 GCA_039027395.1 Verrucomicrobiota bacterium
TATGGATCGAGAATTACTTACTCCAAGTTCAGAGGGATCTTCGTTATAGGTTGCGGATGTCAGCGAACGACCCCGAGGGTAGTTCTGCGAGCTGGGCGAGGCTGTTTAAAATTCTATGGGCTGCTTCTTTGGGTGCTGGCATATTTACCGTTCCACGAGCTGCTTTCAATTTTCCGACTGAACTGAAGATTGTATCGTCTACGTCCGCGCATAAATAGTCTTGCATGGCTGTATCAATCAATCCTGGTGCAAGGGAGATGAAATGGGTTTCTCTTAACTCCTGAGCATAGAGTTGAATGAGCATATTGAGGGCTGCTTTTGAAAGAGCATAACCGCCCCAACCTCGATTTCCATTTACTGAGGCACTTGATGAAATCGCAATGACCTGACCCATTTGAACTGAAAGTGAGGTAAGAGAATCGATCACTCCCTTATTCGCCCAGCAATTGGTGTCCATGATGATTTTAAGGTCATCTAAACGGGTTTTTTGCAAGTCTTCCAACTGTCCGAGAATTCCAGCGTTTAGATAAACGAGATCCAATGTATCTAAATCACCTAAGAGTTGGCCCATCTTGGTTTTCATAGATTCCAATTGAGTGATATCGATATTTTGAAAGTGAAACTTTTGATTTTTCGCTAGCTCGGGAGCGTTGCGGCGACTTAACCCCCAAACGGAATCACCGCGTTCAAGGTGAACTTGTGCGAGTCCATGGCCCAAACCGGAGCTAACTCCTGTAATCAAAACATTCATCCTGGTAATCAATCATGATGTCTTTGGATCGCCAAGCTTATTGAAAACTGATAATCCCTCAGTGTGAATTTTCAAGGACTTGAGCGACTTCGCCAGCAACCGAACCGTAGACCGGCAATGCTTCAGGAATGGCACCATCTTCTCTTTTTACACTGGGAAGTGAATCCTGAGTTGATTCAGGCCACCTTGCCTGATGGATTGAGAGTGGATACCTATGAGGGCAAGGCTTACATCGGACTGGTTCCGTTTTTTATGAAACGAGTGAGACCTAACGGGCTCCCTTGTTTTCCTTGGCTTTCTAATTTTCAAGAATGCAATGTTCGTACGTATGTTTCTGGACCCCAAGGGCCCGGTGTTTGGTTTTACTCTTTGGATTGCAATCAACCAATTGCTGTTGAGATCGCACGCGGACTGTTTCATCTTTCTTACTTCCATGCTCAAATGGATTCCTCGATCGAGGCGGGTTGGGTTGACTACGAAACACTCCGAACAGATCGGTCTTCGCTCAATAAACAAAAAACAGTGAGCCGTTTCCGATATGGGACGGATGGAAAATTAAAAGAGGCAGTGCCTGAGTCGTTCGAGTTTTTTTTGGTAGAACGGTATTTGCTCTACACAGCTCAGTTCTCTCGAAGACGACTGTATTCTGGCAGAGTATGGCATCAGCCTTACCAGATTGGAAAAACTGGATTGGAGATTTGGGATGATAAGCTTCTGCAAATTGCAGGATTCAAGTCGCCTGGACGGGCTCCTGACCATGTGTGTTATACAAGGAAGGTTAATGTTTCGATCTTCGGATTACAAAGGATCTAGTTCAATCTACTTGCTCTTGAGAATGATTTCTCCTTGCCAGTCATCAGGTGGTGGATCATCAATGAAAGCTTTAGCTTGATCAACGTAAGTGCTAGCAACGTAGTCGTTAGGGCAGAAGGTAAGAAATGTTTCCAGTCTTCGGATGGCAGCATCAAATTGGCGGTCCATGAAAAGCTCAAAACCACTAGCGTATTCGATAATCCATTCAGGGTTCCAGCTACTCTGAGGATTTTCCAACGAATCGAGTACTTCGTAAGTTCGCACGGGCTTCGTTTTCCCTTTAACAATCAAATTGCCAAGGCAGCGGCAGAGGAACTGATGTTCCAAAAGATCGTAAACGGTTTCTCCGATAATTAAATCGGTGCGATACATCTTTGTGACCCCTTCCAACCGAGAGGCAAGGTTCACTGCGTCACCGATAACTGTGAACTCCTGCCGTTGTTGTGCCCCGATATTTCCCACCAAGACCTGTCCGTGATTAAGCCCCATACCAATCCGAAAGTTAGGACGTTCTTCTTTAGTCCACTTCTCGTTTAAAGTTTCTAGTTTGATACGCATGGCGAGGGCGCAGTGGATAGCATTTTGCGCGTCCTCTTCCACTGATTTGCTAACAACATCACCCCAGACTGCCATGATCGCATCACCAATATATTTATGGAGAGTTCCTTTGTATTCGTTCACGCAACCCACCATATCTCCGAAGTATTCGTTAAGCTGAGTCACTAGCGTCTCTTCGTTCATGGACTCACTGAGCGTGGTGAAGCTTCGAACATCGGAAAAGAAAACAGTCACAGGTTTACGAACGCCACCTAGCTTGATGTTTTCTGGATCTTCCAAGAGCTGGTTCATAACAGTTGGTGCAATATATGAAGAGAACACGCTTTTTAGCTGTTGCTCGGAATAGAGTTGTTTGATCCATTTGTTAGTGAGAGATCCAATGTGAATGAGAATGAACCCCATCGTAGGCCAGAAGAAATCGACAATCATGTTTTCAACATTGAAGAAATACAAGGCGATGACGACATAGCCAATGACCGTCAATAAGGGGATGCCAACAATCAGAGAAACTCGCTCAGTGCTAAAGAGAAGAAGTGTTAGCCAACAGATAATCAGAAATACAATAACGGTTATTTTTGGGGGAACTTTCGTTAAGAAGTCTTTTTCGAGGATGTTATTAATCGACTGGAAATACGTGTAGATGGGCGGAGTGGACGATGCTAGTGGAGTGGTAGCTTGGTCCATCAGCCCCTGAACGGTGACGCCGACCAAAATGATTTTCTGTTCTAAATCGGGAAAACCCTCAGGGAGAGGGACATCGCTTTCTTTTTTGGCATAAAGATCTTCAGCGACTTGAAAAAAGGATTCACGGGGAATATCGAGATCTGGGCGATAGTTAATCAACATCTCGCCTCGCTCGTTGATGGGGATTTCGACGTAGTCATATTCGCCTTGAATGACCATTTTATCGCCGAGCTTCACGGTTACCTCTGCGGCATCCACGTCCCAGGTCCGGAGAAGGACCTGAGTGGTGAAACTTGGATACAATCTACCCTGAATACGAACGACAAGCGGCATCTGGCGGCGAGTCGTGGAATTTCCACTGATGGGTGGAATGTAAATAAAAACACAGATGGAATCAAAAAACATTAAGGGCACTGGGAAAAAAAGAATAA
>JBCCKK010000335.1:0-3228 GCA_039027395.1 Verrucomicrobiota bacterium
ATTAGATACAGCTGTCATTCATTATGCCTGGGCAATGGGAGTTCCTTTTGTTCAACTGTTCGCAACGACAGCTTTTCCAGAGCGCTGGGCCCCCAACTCGGGTGGAACAGCCTTACTCATGCCGCCTGCAGCAGATACGCCAGAAGAGGTAAGGAGGACATTTTCTTTTACTGGAAAAAATCCTAAAGAACTTTCTGTTAAAACGGTCCTACACGAATGCTATTCCATATTGAGTTCGAATTAGATTGTAAGGGAACGGGAAGTTAAATGAAACGTATCATCTTTTCGAGACCCGATAGAGTGGGAGATGTAATCATCACGTCGGCCTGTGCCCCCTTGATCAAAGCCATCTATCCGGATGTCTCTCTTTGCTTGCTGTCAAAGCCTGATATGATTCCCCTTTTTTCAGGGGGATGTCAATTTCAGGAATTCATCTCTTGGACAGGAGAAGAGAATCCCGAATTTCTTAAAGAAAGAATGTCCGATTTCCGAGCGGATGCGATCCTACATTTTCATCCTCACAGAGAAGTACAGCAAGCTTCTATGGAAGCAGAAATTCCCAGACGTTACGGATTTGAATCCCCATTTGCTCGAGAGACACTCACCCACATAATACCCTATCGTAAATCAGAAGGTAAACACCATGAAGCCGAGTATTGTCGTGAACTACTGGTCTCTGCATTTGGCGAAAACACTCCTGAACTGATGGGTTATAATATCTCCATTGACCCTCAATACAGAGACTCGCTTAGGCAGAAGATGCCGCCCAATTATTCATTCAAGAATTGTGTGGTTATTAATCCAACCACAGCTCGCCTTGATTTGCGTTGGCCAGCAGAGCGATTTGCAAAACTGGCACAATCTTTAGTTGATTTAGGAAAGAAAATTATTGTTATTGGCCACCCCGAAACAGATCCAGCATTAAGACTTATGCGACAGAGGTGCCTTCACTTAAGAGACAATTTTTTGGATCTAGGAGGTAAGCTCAATCTAGCAGAAACGGCGTTCTTGCTTCAGCAATCCGGTCTTCATATTAGTCGAGATACGGGGACATCCCACTTGGCAGCGGCTGTGGATTGCCCTCAAATAGTCATCATGGCGCGACTTGAAGGGGAGTTCGGTCCCACAAGATGGGCTCCTTTAGGAAAACGAGGCGTAGTAGTGGCGACGCGAGCGAAGAAGCGGTGGTATGAGACGAAACGACAATTTTGGCGCCGTTCGTTTCGTTCCATTGAAACAAAGCGCGTTTTAGAAGCCGCGAGATGCGAACTAGAAAAAGACTAGCGATTAGGAAACAGCTTCTTTAATCAACGACCTTCCAGCGGCATCGCACAACTTCTTAGCAGATTTTTCCCATGTGAACTGAAGGGCGTGTTCTCGTCCTGCTTTCCCCAAGCGGTTTCGCTCTTCTGGATCTAATATGAGTCGTTTCAGCGATTTGGATAGCGCTTCAACATTCCCCTCGTCAATTAAGATTCCGGTTTTTCCGTGAATTACCGCTTCTTCAACCCCTCCCGTGCGATATCCTACCACCGGGACCTCAAATAGTCCTGCTTCCAAGTAGGTAATTCCAAATCCTTCAATGCTTCGGGCCAGAGACCGGCTGCTCATTACATAGATATCAGCGCGCGAGTAGACATCGGCGAGTTGTTCGTCACTAACTTCTCCGATTAGCTGATAAGGAACAACCATTTCACGGCATACCTTGAGCACTTGGTTTAAATATTCTTCGGTCCTGCCAGTACCAGCAATTTCCCAAAGAATCTTCTTCCGAATCTCGGGAGGCAATTTGCCTAGCGCTTGAGCCTTTTCAATTTGGCCTTTCCGCTTGTGAATTCGAGCTAATGTTAAAATCGTGATTTTATCACGGTCAACAGTGTGATTCGAATTAGCATGGGCAAGTTCCTCTGGGGGCGCGCAAGGAACCACAGCGGTATTTTTGACTTCAGATCCAAGGCAACTTTCTTTGAGCCGATCTAAGATATGGTTTGAGGTGCTTGCTACGAACGCAGCATTCTTAAAAAAACGACAGCAGAAGTACCTTAGGAACGGATTTTTCTCAACTTTCAAGAGCTCAGATCCGTGAAGAATGATGCCATATTCCTTTGGAGTCCCAAGTCTCAGGCCGCTGAGCAACATACCACAAAATAGGGCTCCGTAGCTACTGTATACCGGGAATGCTTCGTTAAGTTGTTCTCTGTGTTTATAAATATAGTCGAGAAATGCGAGTCGACTCAAAAGCTTAAGTATGCCCGCGCGTCCTCCTACATATCGAATCGGGTAAGGAACTGAGAAATTAAGAGCTGATAGTGGCGAGCCGTTGGTCCAGACCTCAACATCATAGCCGATACTTTGAGTCGCTTCTGCCAATTCTTTTACGTAGGTAGCTACTCCACCTCGAAAAGGAAAGAACTCATGAGTTAAGAATATTAATGTCCGTTTCAAAATAAATATTAAGCTCTAAGTCTGCTTAGCGGATTCCCGAATAAAGGCAATTCTCGTAATATCGACCCAAAAGAAAGCGGTGTTGGAGTAAATGGAGATGCAATTAAGAACAGAGCGACGAGAAAGCTGCTTTCGTTAAAGCTAATTGTCATGGTTAAGAACACGCCGACATGGAATAAAAGATGAGCGACTCCCCATATTCGATGGAGGGCGGGTCTAAAGAGAATAAAAATAGAAACAGTTTGAAGATAGATAGCAAAAAACATCATGGGCCAACCCATCCATGGGTAGTTGATGATCCAGTCTCCAAGATAACTCGTCTCGCTTGTTTCAAGTAATCGCTCTGAGATATGTCTAGCGAGAGCGTCGGGACTAAAGCTATTGGCTTTCCCTTGCGCCATTTGAATACCTCCAACGATGATCTTACCGAGACCAGACATGGTATATGTTACTAGGATCATCGCTTGGCATGCTGCAATCGTTGAAAGCGTTTGAATCTGGACGGTTCGACTCCCCACTAATGAAGACCAGCCTTTCGGTAAGAAAATTAGCACGAATGAGATGAGTAGCATCAGATGACCCCAATGATTGATCTTCCCGAAAGAGTTTCGAAACGCGATATACTCAAGAAATGCAACAAAAAGGAAAATACGCAGGCTTCGAAACTCGGGTGCAATCAGTACGAGTAACGTTGCAATCAAGTTGGCGTAGAGAATCGCGTAGATTAGTAGATCGGAAGGATCGCCCGTTCCCAACCAGCTTACAGGCCACAGAGGCTCAATG
>JBCCKK010000336.1:0-3224 GCA_039027395.1 Verrucomicrobiota bacterium
CTTGGCCGATAAATGCGGGAACTACCCGTCCATCACGCAGTCTCATCCGAGGGCCATAGGTGTTAAAGATTCGAACGATATGGGTATTAACACCATGCGCTCGATGGTATCCCATCGTCATCGCCTCAGCAAAACGCTTCGCCTCATCGTAAACTCCACGGGGTCCAATTGGATTTACATTTCCCCAGTAATCCTCTTTCTGGGGATGAACCATCGGATCTCCATAACACTCAGATGTCGAAGCCAAAAGAAACGCCGCATTTTTAGCTTTAGCCAAACCTAACGTTTTATGCGTTCCTAAAGATCCAACCTTAAGGGTTTGGATTGGCTTTTCAAGATAGTCAATCGGACTAGCGGGTGACGCAAAATGAAAAATATAATCTAGCTCTCCCGGAACATAAATGTATTCGGTCACATCGTGTTTGATAAACGAGAATTTTTCATTTCCAGCAAGGTGCTCAATGTTTGCGACGTTTCCCGTCAACAAATTATCCATTCCGATAACCTCATGCCCATGTTTAAGGCACTTATCCACCAAATGAGAACCGAGAAATCCGGCCGCTCCTGTAACTAATGTTCTAGGCATGTGAAGGTTTTACAGACTAAACAGTTTGGGGGAAATGCTAAACTTTCCTGCCACTCAGAATTTGCGAAGGACCAGCAAAAATCATTCACTCAGAACCTCGTCGATCCAACGCTTGAGGGTAGCAGCGTCCCGGACCAACTGTTCTGGATCATCATCTTTGACGAACTCCAGGAGAGCATAAAACGAGCGATTGCATTCGACAGCTTGCTTAAAATAAGGGATCCATCGATCTCTTCCCTCTTCTAATGGAAATCGATTTTTAATGTCAGGCCACCAATGAAACACGTGGATATTGAGCAGTTCAGGCAGCATCATCCGTAACCCTTCCAAGCAATATTCGAATTCTTTCCCATTCGGCGGCTGCCAAAGCGTCAAACAATTGCGATCATTTACATCATCCAACAACTGACGAGCCGAAGCATTTGTATCCGTCAACGTGCCAGCATGATATTCTAAGGCAACCCGGATTCTAGCCGGGGTCGCCATCTCGGAGATCCGCTTCAGCTCTTCCGTCACCCAGTCACGATAGGGTGAGTCAGATTCCTCGGAGCCTTTGTTGCCAGGCCAAACCCGAATCGAAGAAGCTCCAAGCGCTTGTGCGGATTCAAGAACGGACTCAAAGGACAAGCCATCGTGCTCGCTCACACCAACGCGGTAGTAGGAACCGTAGGCTGCCACTTGCAGTCCTGCTTCGCGGGTCATTTGCCCAACCTCCTTTGCTCGCTTCAAATCACCGTGAGGAACATGAACATCGCCCCCCCATTCGATGGCTTTCAGCCCAGCCCGTTTGGTAAGATCGATAACTTCCTTTACTTCCAGATCGCGAAACGTAATCGAAACTAATCCTGGAGTGATTTTAATCATGAAAGTTACTCTGCGTCTATCAGTTTGAGAACCGCATCCACATTCGGTGGAACTGGCTTCAATGTCTGGTTAGATTGGCTAATCGCAGTATCTGGATCTTTTAAACCATGACCTGTCATTGTTGCCGTAATAACAGAACCGGAAGGAATCAAACCCCGCTCGACTGCCTTTTTAAGCCCAGCTAGCGGAGCCGCACACGCCGGCTCAACAAAAACGCCTTCCTTACCAGAAACCAAACGATATGCCTCTAAAATCTCCTCGTCGGTCACTTTATCAATCAACCCACCAGATTCTTCAGCTGCAGCTACCGCAAATTTCCAACTTGCTGGATTTCCAATTCGAATGGCCGTGGCCACCGTCTCCGGTTTATCAAAAACGCGATCCTCAACAATCGGGGCTGCACCTGCAGCCTGCCATCCCATCATCTTTGGGAGGCTACCCACTTCTCCCTCATCTTTGTATTCCTGGAAACCTTTCCAATAGGCCGTAATATTCCCAGCGTTGCCTACGGGAATAAAATGGAAATCGGGGGCACGCCCTAAAACATCACAGATTTCAAATGAAGCCGTCTTCTGACCTTCGATTCGATACGGGTTAATCGAATTTACAACCTCCACATCATCACGCTCACCCAAAGCTCGCACTAGGTCCAAGGCCTCATCAAAGTTTCCATCGATCGCTACAATCCGCGCACCATAGATCAAAGCCTGAGCAAGTTTGCCCATCGCAATCTTACCATGAGGCAAAATCACAACTGCCTTCATCCCTCCGCGTGTCGCGTAAGCCGCGGCCGCTGCTGAGGTGTTTCCAGTGCTCGCACAAACAACCACCTTTGCACCTCGCTCTTTCGCTTTTGTCATGGCCATGGTCATTCCACGGTCCTTAAACGAACAGGTTGGGTTCATTGCCTCATATTTAAGATAAAGCTCAAATCCACCGCCCAAGGCTTCCGCAAGTCGCGGAGCGGGAATCAGCGGCGTATTCCCTTCCAATAATGTTACCACGGGGGTCTCTTCCGTTACCGGAAGATGTTTGCGATACCGTTCAATAACTCCTGGCCATCCAATGCTCATGATAAATCCTCCACGCGTATAACTTGGCAAGGGCCGTCAACAACATCCAGCTCCTTGATTTCTTGAATCGCCGACTGCAAGTCGGCCTCTTTTGCCTTATCTAAAAGTAAAACCAGAGGCACGGTTTGCCCGTCATGATCTTCCGGCTGAAATACGGATGAGATCCCAATTTGATGCTTACCGAAAATCTGTGCCACTTGAGCCAAGACACCCGGACGGTTCGATACTGTTAACCTCGCATAAAAAGGCAAACACACTTCATCCATCGGAACAACAGATCCCGAGTCGTTTCCAAAAGCAAAGAAAGGCCCACATTGCCCAACTGCGACATGTTGAGCTGCTTCAATGACATCTGCTAGCACAGCGCTCGCCGTGGGATCCGCTCCAGCTCCACGTCCATAGAATAATGTTGGTCCCACCACATCACCCACTACCTGGACGGCATTAAACACGCCATTGATCGTAGCTAAAACATGATCACGCGCCACTAGGCTTGGGTGAATTCGAACTTCAACTCGTTTTTCATCATGAGGACGAATTGTAGCCAGCAGCTTAATCGTATACCCAAGCTTTTCGGCAAACGACATATCCAAAGGTGAGATATCACGAATACCTTCCACGTAAACATCCGAAAACGGGACATAGAACCCATAGGCAAGCCCTGCTAAGAGAGCAGCCTTGTGCGCTGCATCGATTCCATC
>JBCCKK010000337.1:0-3215 GCA_039027395.1 Verrucomicrobiota bacterium
TATAAAGGAGGGCTTCGCTTCCACCCTACTGTCAATCTTAGTGTTCTTAAATTCTTGGGCTTTGAGCAAACATTCAAGAATAGCCTAACAGGGCTCCCTATGGGAGGAGCAAAAGGGGGAAGCAACTTTAATCCTAAAGGAAAATCAGAAACCGAAGTCATGCGGTTCTGCCAATCACTGATGGTCGAATTATCGCGCCACATTGGTGAGGACGTCGATGTTCCCGCAGGTGATATTGGCGTTGGGGCACGTGAAATTAGTTACATGTTTGGTATGTACAAACGAATGCAGAATCGCTTTGCTGGAACCATTACAGGGAAGGGGCTTTCATTTGGAGGAAGTCTTGTGCGAAAGGAGGCTACAGGCTACGGAGCTGTCTACTTCATGCAGAATATGCTAAATCATGCCAGTGATGACGTTGCTGGGAAGACCGCTGTCGTTTCAGGATCCGGTAACGTAGCACTTTACTGTATCGAAAAGCTGAATAGCTACGGAGCTAAAGTCGTAACCGCCTCAGATTCCGGGGGATTTATATATGATAAAGACGGAATTCAAGGCGAGAAATTTGCTTACCTTGTTGATTTGAAGGAAAAGCGTCGCGGAAGAATTCATGAATATGCCGAGCAGTTTGGATGTGAATATTACGAAGGTAAGAAACCGTGGAGTGTTCCCTGCCAGCTTGCTTTCCCTTGTGCTACCCAGAACGAATTAGATGGTGAGGATGCTAAGGAGCTTGTGAGCAACGGGGCCATGGCGATTGCGGAAGGGGCAAATATGCCAAGCACAGCAGGTGCAATAGATCATTTTTTGCATAACGATGTATTGTTTGGACCCGCGAAGGCGGCAAATGCGGGCGGTGTTGCCGTTTCAGGTTTAGAACAGAGCCAGAATGCATTGCGAATTAGTTGGACTCGCAATGAAGTTGATTCCCGACTTCAGGGAATTATGCACGACATTCATAAAAAATGCGTCGAATACGGAGAACGAGAAAATAAGCCGGTTGATTACAAGTCGGGTGCGAACATTGCGGGGTTTGTCAAAGTCGCTGAAGCTATGTTGGCCTATGGAGCTGTGTAACTGGCTGAGGAACACCGCTAACAAAAATCTGTTGCATAAAAACTTCAGATATAGTTGCCAAACACTTGGACTATTGGATACCCGGCGAAAATTGGAGTTTTTTCTCCTCTTCGAGTGTCGATTCAAAGGTATCAAACCCTCGCTTTTCATACGTAGCACCCGAGTCGAGTAAAAATTTTACCAGTGTATCCGTTTCTGAAATGAGTTTTGGATCGGGTTCGGTAGGTAGATACTTGGCAAGTGAATTGGTGAGAGCAGTCGCTCCATTAGCTCCTTTGTGGTTGATATCGACTCCCTTCGCAACGAGTGCTTCCAAAATGTCGTTAGGTCGCTCAAAATAGGCGCCACGCACCCAAAGTATCGCCGCCATAAAAATAGACTCTTCCGGGTTGGCCCCAGACACATTGGCTCCCTGCTCAATCAGTAGGTTTGCAGCTTTTTCACTTTCACGATTTCCCGCAGACTTGCGAAAGAGCAGATGTAAAGGAGTCAATCCTTCCTGGTTCGTTGCATCGATTTCAAGACCTTGCTTCAGAAGCCAGTGAATCATCTCTGGTTTGCCGCGCCCAGCAGCATGGTGCAGGGCTGTATTTCCATAGCGGTCCCGAGCTCTAATATTTGAACCCAGATCTTTCCATTTTTTAAGACTTTCGAGAGACGAGGCGTTGGCGGCTACGAGCCATCCGGTTCGACCTTTGTGATCTCTCGTTTCGATAGGTTTTCCGAGACCGATTCGTTTTTCGAGAGCTGACCACCGCTCTTCGCCTACGTCCCTAAACCAACTTTCGTCCCCCATAAAAAGCCGCCACTGGTAGAAGAAGATTAATCCAACGATGAGAATGATAATTCCGATCGCACCAGCAGATATGAAAAAGAGCTTTCGTTTGTTCTGTAATTGATAGCGTTCTTGGCGTTCGAGCTGCGCATCAGTATGTCGATCTACCGCACGGTCTGCGTGCAGTTTTAGATCAATTTGGTGAAGCGTCTTTGTCGGTAAAACTTGTTTGGCTTGAACAGCAATATGATTAAAGGAAGCTTCTAAGCTGGCGATATACTGCTGCCAATCGACAGGGAGATCATAACCTTTTTCCTCGATCCGTTCTAGGCGCCAAAGCCACGACTTAGCGTCATAATAGGCATCTTCCGGAGAAGTTTGTAGATCTGCTTGGATTGCCTCTAATTCTTGGCCAGCCTGATTAAGAGAGGCGAAGGGCTCTTCCATACCGACTGAAGATCTGATCTACAGGGAAATGGGGAGAATGCTGTTGTTCGTCAAGAGAACAATCGTGGCGATGATAAACGTGGCACCGAGAGAGACAATAACCCCTACGACAACGTCCAACTTAGTTCCTTCCGAATAGTTTGATTCTTCAACCATCTTTGGCAAGTTAACGGAGATTGCTCAGCATGCAATCGGTATTTTTTGATGACGGAACGATTAACTTCCCACCGATGGCTCGGCCAGTGTATTGATGCCCACCAAGGATTTCTTCCTCTTGAAACGTTCATGGAGCTCGCTCTGTTTGATCCACACTTTGGTTATTACACCAAGCAAATAAGAGGGGTTGGCCCCAATGGCGATTTTTCGACGTCCGCTAGTCTAAGTCGATTGTTGGGGCGAGCGGTTGCTCAATGGGCTTTAAACGAACATCGCAAATTCCATGGGGGTCGATTCCGGTGGAACCTAATCGAGATAGGAGGGGGGACAGGAGCACTGGCGCACTCCATTTTGACTAATCTTCCTTTATTGAGCCGTTTGGGTTGTCGGTTTCACATCGTAGAGATATCGCCCCGACTTCAGCAAATGCAGAAGAAAACACTGGCACGGCATTCGGTAATATGGCATACGACAATGTCCAATGCCTTAGAATCCTGCCAAGGAGAGGCAACGATCATTTCAAATGAACTTTTGGATACATTTCCGTGTATGCAGTTCATCTTCCACGAAAACCGCTGGAAAGTTGTCGGATTGACTCGAGACTCCGAAGGAATCATTAGTGAGAGCTTCAGAGACATTCAGAAACAACGGGAAAAAGCGGCTTTTGATTTGATTGCAATTTCACCCGATACCGAAAAAAGCGGAAGACGCCATGAAATTCAATGGTCAATTCGAGATTGGATTCAGGGTTGGGTCCCAA
>JBCCKK010000338.1:0-3176 GCA_039027395.1 Verrucomicrobiota bacterium
TGTCCTCAGAAATCGAGCTTTTGGAGAGTAAGGGAAAGGACGTTGCAGCATACACGGAAACTTTGCAGAGAGTCCAGACGCTGTTAGTGTGGTTCTGAAGTAGTTAACAGGGTGGAAGTTACCGTTAATCCGGCTTGACGAGACTTGAGGAATGCATTGAATCCTGGTTCAATCTTGACTACCACGTCCAATGCTGGCGGCAAAGCGACGGTCACCCAGCAAAACTCCGCAACCAACGTTACGCTGTATGCTGGCTTGCCAGCTCGCTGAAGCACACACTGCGCCTCCGCTCGAACGCCCTGATTCGTGGAGGGTCGCGCGCCGGCCTCTTCTTGGCTACAAGCACCCAGCCGACCCCTACTTTCTCCAACGTTGCAGCGGGAGTGAGCGTGGACCGGCCTAGAACTGTCCTCACTGAAGTTCCAAATTTTCGAATACGTTCCCAAAGGCATTCATTCTGATTTTCAGAAATATACTGATTAATCCTAGAGAGATCATATGATTAAGTAGACCGCAGAGACAAGAGACACTTATTTCCATTTTGAAGGCTTTAAAACACCATATCTGTTTTGCCGGAATGAAGCGGCATGGCAACCACGGCGTCATCAACTGGATGATCTCGCAGTTCTCGGGCTCTATTGTGTTCCGAAACAATGCAGGAAGATTCCGAGACTTAGTGTGCACGGATTGTGACAGACTCGAAGCCCTTTCTAGTGGAGACCGGAATCCAGTAAATCTTACCGATCCAGGAGATAAAGAGCTATTCTTGGTTTCGTATGAAGACAAGAATTTGGACAAGATGTATACCCAAGGCGCGAAATTGAACAAAAGAGACTGGATTCAACATGATATCCAAAGAATTACCGAAATTATTTTGTTGCGGGATCCCTTCAATTACTTCGCAAGTCGATTGCAAGGAGAAATGAATGGATATTTTATCGGCGATCTAAAATTTTCGCATCCAGATCAGAAAGCCAAACTTGTTGAGATGTGGAAGAGCTACTGTGAATGGTTTTTGCGCTTTGAAGGCCAAGACTGTAGGGAACGCATCGCAATCAATTACAATCGGTGGCTTCTATCTCGCAACTACCGGGATTCCATTTGTCAGAAGCTCGGTCTGGAGAATAAGGACGATGAATCTAGAAAGGTGATTTCTCACTGGGGAGGAGGAAGTTCCTTTTCCGAAACCAACCACAATGACAGCTCAGTTTATCTGAACAGGTGGAAGCGCTTTGCGTATCATCCTGATTTTCGGCGTCTCTTCCTCGACGATTTCGTGCTTGCAAACACCATGAGAATCTTCGGAGATACGCTTAATCTGGACGAGATCAGAAAGGCTGTCGGGCAATGAAAACCCTAAGTGAATCGTCTCCTAGGTCCATGATTTCTTCCTCTATGGAAATGCCGTGGGAACAAACACAGGCCGATTTGGTAGATCGGGGATAAACGGCTTTAGCGGTTTCACTTTCACAATCTCAATGTAGGAAGGGGCGTGAACGATTAGTCTTCCTAACATTTCATGCTCAACCGATTTTTTACTTTGTTGCGACAAAAGGCTCAACGACTCGATAAACTGCTCATGGAGCCAACAAAGCCGTCGAAGTACACGACGACGAATCTGCGCTCTCGAGAGCTCAGAGCCATTTACGCTTTGAATTAACGAGTCGACTGCGTTTGCAACCTCACTTCGGAGTTGCTCCCTGTTTTTCTTTTTTCTTTGTAGCGTAATCGAGTTGAGCTGATCTAAAAGTAAGTCTCTTCCACCCTTGTTCTCGACAGAAACTATTGGAATTCCTGAAAGCAAGTATTCGAGTGTGGAGCGGTTCGCACCTTCAATGAAAGAGAGAATCAAACCAGTTTTTGATCTCGCGAAAACAGATGCGATCTCCTCCCGCGACAGGAATTTGCTGTTCGTCCAAACTGCGTTTGGAAGTACTTCGCTTTCTACCTGGGGGCTTGTCTCGGAGATGGTAGCAAGCCCATTCACATTCAAGGCAAGGTCTCGGTTTTTACCATCAGCATTTCGGGCTGACATGACGGCCCGAAAGTCACGATCTTTCTCGGGTCTACTGAGGCACCCGCTAAAGACTGTCCCGTAATCGTATCTGAGATAGAAGAAAAATAATTCGGAAAGGAGAACGCAAGGGATTTGAGGGAACTGCCTCCGAAATCCGAAAAAAGCTTCCGGGTCGTTCAGACACATTGTAAAGTTCTTGAAACCAAGACTTAGTACTTCTTGGACGATTTTTGTGTAGATTCCCTCCGCATGAAAGGGGGAATGGTAACCAATCGCAACAAAATACCAAACGTCCTTGTCAATCGTGTTATCTAGGAGACCTTGCTTAAAAGGTATTAAATTAGTATAAGTGATTTTTTGACCAAACAACTCTCCCAACAATACGGGGCCCAAGTTCTTGCGATTGTTCATACAAAGACTTTGTCAGAATCGTTTACGTGGGCTGATCTATTAAGTTCAGGTGAATTGGACTGTAGCTCGAGGTGGAGTGATCGCTTGAAACAGTTTTATGAGTGAAGAGAAATATCAACGGAATTCCCTCTAGTGGGTGAGAACATGCTGTGCTGAATTCCATTCAGAATCGGAAAGCTCCTGAACAACTCCGCCTTTGAAATAGAATTCGATCGCCTCAATAACGTGTTTGGGGGTGATCATTTCCATGCAATGAGGCAATGAATCAACCACATCCACGCAGAGCTGGTCCGGAAGGTCTTTCGAGTCGCCATCACCTATAGGCACCGTCCGGCTTTTCCAGCAGCCGCCATCATTGCAGCACCGCAGGGCACCGACGGTATGAAGAAACTGGTGGTGTGGATAAGCTTCCCAATGTGGAGGCTCGCGTCCCCCGGCGATGACCACGCAGGGGCGATTCATCGCCCCCCCCGGTTTCATCTCGATCGCAGCAGCTAGGTGCATGGCAAGCGAGACGGGTGTCAGAACCCCAGAGCTATGGTGGACCAGCCGAACAAGCTGCCTCAAATTAGTTTTCCCACGAAGATCAATGACACCCTTGAGGTGGGGATGAAAATGCTGCGTGCTGTCACCAATTTGCACGAAAATGATCCTGCCTTTAAAGTGGTCGACCACCGCTTGAAATCGCTGCTGCTCCCACCACTTAATGGTGAAATCGAATTTGCCGCCTGCTGCCACAATCCAGAAA
>JBCCKK010000339.1:0-3174 GCA_039027395.1 Verrucomicrobiota bacterium
TGAGGAAGAAGCTAAGCAGTCCCCTAGCCTTGCCAAAGAATTGAATCCCCAGAAATCGGATTCACTTGAGCAGGTTGATTCGCCAGATCCCGAGTTGAACTCAGAAGAAAGTCAAACTTCTGTCAAACCTGACGCAGAGGAGAAGAAGATCGACCAAGATCCGTCTCTTGCCCTTTTAAAATAGCGTCTGGCTTAGATTTCAACTCTTAAAATCCCAAAACTGATTATTAGAGCATGGATAATCGGTTTTGGGATTTGTCTTTTGGTCGCCCAACTTCCGTTGAGCTGAATTTCTGTGGGATATACAACAACTGTCGAGTCGCAACTTGTTTCGTCATCGATCTTTACTCACGGCTGAGTCGCCTGTAGTAAACCTCTAAGAGTGATCTAAAATGATCCCGAAATCTGCCGTTGATTTTCAGGTGTGACTGACGAGGATTGTCACAAATAGACGTTTCGATATGGGAATCGTAAATATTAGGGAGTGACGGCTGAAACATTTGGAGGATTGTTTGTTCCAGAGCTTGGGACCTTGATATCTAAGAAGATGAGCTCGTTTTCCGGGCGTTCCGCAGGAGGCTCGGGGTCATCCTCATAAAACCAAGTGTATTTTCCTAGAAAATTAAGCTCATTGACAACGAGTCCGCCAAAATCGGGTGGGATGCCATCAGAGTAAATCCAACGAACCAGGACATACTGCGCAAACGTTGTGCCGCCAGTGCTTGCTCTGGCTCGGCGTTCCCCCGTATCGAACTCTACCGTTACATTTGGTGTGTTATCATCAAAGAATGATGGGGGGACGCTAACTTCCTGGATGAATGTAGGCTGGATTTGGGCGATCAAAGGAAACCAATTGCCAACTGAGGCCAGTTTAGGTCCTTGTTCCAGAAGTCTGCGCAAGGCTGTCGGCTGGGGGCCTGGAGGGAGGAATTCATCCACATTGTCCATGAAATATAGCTCCATTACAGAAGGTTCTTCCGAATCAATTAAGACCGTCACTCGATCAATCTCGCGGGGTTCGCCCATATCGATCAGGGCAACGGGTTGATCCTCTGTTTCGGAGAAAACATGGGAGGTTTCGACTAAATCATCGATCATAGCCCGTTCGCTAGGAGCCATACTTGGGGATGAGCCCATGACACGTGCGTCGGATCCGAAAGAAAGCACATTTGTTAGAAACTGATTATCCGTTGTCTGTGTCTTGCGAACTAAGCGTGCTCGAGTGGGATCGGCACCACTGAAAAATGTTCCGGCAACGCCAAAACCACTAATTAGGCCTGGAGTTGAGCAATCGAAGACAATGCGCACTAGCTTGGCTTCTACTTCAAGATTGAACCAAGCAACCACTGGACCAGGTTCGCCAAAGGTCACAGTATCGCTCACTGGAATCCAGGGAACATCGTCGGTTTCAGAATCGGTAGTCCGCACATAGGCCGTAACAGCGCCTTCTGCGCCAAAATTATAAAATCGAAAGCTGTTTACATTAGATGCATCTTTAAGGCGGATAATAAATAGGCTCCGACCATCAGGAAGTTCTGAAGTTAGAGTCTCATCGTCGTGGATTAGATGAATCTTCTCGTTGAGAAGTGGGTCTGGGTTGTCAGATTCCATGACGACATCACTAATATAGAGAAGACCGGTGCCCATGGTAGCTCTAGAGACATTGAAGTCCGGATTCATGTCGGGTTCATTAAAAACCTGGGCGGTTAGTGAAGAGAAGAGACAAACTATTAGGGTGAAAGTTATTAGCATTAACTTTCCCGCCGAATATAGCAAGTGCTCTAGTTGAGGTCTCGAGGGTTGCATTATTCTAATGATCCAGCTATTTAATATAACGTTTTTTGAGGCTTTGTCTAAATTAAAATGCTTGAAAGTAAAGAGGGAATCGTTAATTTTACGTAAATTAATGTAAATAGAGAGTATGCCGAATCGGTAACACGCTAAGGCAAAAATGCGTTGAACTATGAAAATTCTCCCAAGAGTCATGTGGGCTATGCTCGTTGTCTGCTGTGCATCGGAGACGTATGCATCCAGTGCAGGCAGCTATTCGGAGAATTATAACTGGTCGAGGCGTCCCGTTGATGCGGTTTACGATCCAGGACTCCGAAACTATGCACCCGCCCGCCCGAATCGTTCCGGGAAAAGTGACGCAGTCATTCAAGCCGGACCTCTTCAGCTTAGGTCGGACGTTGGCCTAAGAACTACTTACGATGATAATATAGGACTTTCAGAACGAAACCGCCGGGACGATATTATTCTCTCTCCCTATGCGAACCTAGGGCTGGAATGGCCAGTAACGGAACTCAACTCGATCAATTTTAGTATCGGGATCTACCGAGATCACTATCTGTTCAATCCGGAGCAAACAACGGACGGCATCGGAATTGATCCTCAGTCGGCTTTAGAATTTTGGATTTACGCGGGCGAATACTTCCGTTTTGTCATTTTTGACCACTTTGCTTTAGAAGAGGATACAATCGATGAGCCGACGCTTAACGACACCCTCGGATTCTCTCGTTTCACAAACACGGCAGGGGTGACTGGCTACTGGGACATCAATGAGAACTTAACAGCAAGTCTCGGTTATCGGTACACGACTGTGATCTCACTCGAGGATCGATTTGAATTCTTGGAACGAGATACCCATTCCGTCGATGCTTCAATCTCGTACGATGTCGGGCCCGATACGACAATTGGTGGATTTGCTAACACGGGGTTTACCTCTTATGAAACCAATTTTAATAACGATAGTGTCACTCACACTGTTGGGATTTTTGGTGATACCCGAATCACGGATTATATTCGGGGAAATATGTCGGTTGCTTATAACTTCGGTGACTTTGACTCAGGAGGAACCAATGGAGATGGAGATAGTCTAGGCGAAGTTTCCGTGAATGCGCTTCTGACTCACCGCCTGAATCAAGTGATGACCCACTCCTTGGGAGGCGGGCGTTCGAGTCGCTTAGGAACCAGCTCCAACTTCTACGTCATCAACTACGTTCGTCATTCCGCCGACTGGGCTGTCTTTCGGGATCTATCTTTGGGGACGCGACTGTTTGCGGAATTTGTCGAGGAATCTCGGAGTTCGACCAGTGAGGAGTTTACGCGATGGGGAGCAGGTATGCGGGCGCTTTATCGTTGGAATTCACACTTAACGACCTCGATAGACTACCA
>JBCCKK010000340.1:0-3174 GCA_039027395.1 Verrucomicrobiota bacterium
GCGACTCGACCATGCACGAAACGCCGGCTGTTCTGATTAAAGGATAATTTCTAATTATCCTGCATGAGCGCCTCGCTTTTGATTACAAACCGAAACACTCCGGAGTGGAATGAACACTTCTTTGAGTGCCTAAGCTCCCTGCCGTATGAAGCAATCGTCGTTACAGATGCACCAAGCGCGAACCTTAGACGGCAGTGTAAGGAGCGATCAGAAATCACGGGATACCGAACGAAACTTTTAGAACTAACTCAGTCGACTTCATATGCCAAGATGAACAATATCGCTTCGAAAGAGGCGGGCGAAGAATTTCTCATTTTGATGAACTCGGACATCCTTTGCAAAGAGTCCACGATTGAGAGTTTAGTTGGCACTGCAAAGTCCCAGGCGGGTCTCGGCATGATCCAACCTGTTCTCCGATACCCACAAGATGGGTTAATACAGTCGACTGGGCACATCTTCTTTGAATATGAAAACTACCATGCCGGAAGAGGGCGTTGGAAGCCTCTTGCGCACCGCTTGATAAAACGGCAGGCCACAACCCCCGCATTTTCCTGCTTGTCTAGAGAAGACTACTTGGGACATGGAGGAATGGATGAATTTTTCTACAATGCTTACGATGGCATGGAACTATCTCTACGGCTCAATGCTTCAGGACTCGATTGTTTCTGCGACCCAAACGTAGAAGCGTTTCACTTTCAGGGCTTGGTAAGGTCCTCTCAAGAGATGTATGAGAAACCTGATACAGGATATTTTTGGGCACGCCACGGAGCTCGGATAAAATGGGATTGGTCATCCAACGTAAATGAAGAACTCACTGATAAAATTAGATCGAACAGTTACCTCCTAGTCAACTTGAGCAACACTCGTGCCCCCGAGATGATTGGTCACGACCTGACTTTAGATATTTCTGAAGTCGTCGAAGTGCCTCAACGATTTCACCGGAAAATCGTAATTCACAACTGCATAAGTCGATCGATCTGCAGTCAGAGTCAGCCGATTTTATGGATAGCTACTTTCTATGGCCAAATTGCAGATAACCTCCTTCTCTTCAGTAGCCGCGTAAATTCTAATGATCTAATTATTGACCTGCACGGCAATGTACTGACGGTGCCTGAGCTAGTCGAATATCACCAGAGACGCGGTTCGAGATAATAAGCGCCCTCCCGTGGTTGATTTGCCCAGCAGACATCTCCTGACTGAAGCTTTTGCATTGCGTTTCTTTCAGCGATCTGCAAGTAAGATCTTCCCGCTCCTTTAAACTGTCTTGAGTGCTCTTTAGCCTCGTAGCGCGTTGAATCCTTGTCGCCTTCCCACGATGAAATTGCACCACGGATATTTGCCAGCAACCCAAACACCCTTGGATTTTCGAATTCATGGTTTTCGTGGTTGAACCGTGTAACAAACTCCTTTGCCATTTCGATGTTCCCGCTCGCAACAGACGCAGCGGCCACTTTCAAAAGGCCTTTCCGGTATTCGGAAAAATACCCTAATGACTTTAGTGAGCTAACAGTATCGACGAGAGTATCAAGTCTCCCGATACCCGATTGAATACTTGCCAGGGCAATATCAACTTCGCATACCGAAGCCCGCCTTGCTTCGGTATTCAGTAGAATAAAGCACTTGAGGGCTTCTTCCAAAAGTTGAAGCGATTTATCTACTGAAGTCAGCAACAGGCCTCTTGCTTTGTCCATTTTTGCGTAACCAGCGTAGTTTTCTTTGGAATAACTCCCCGAAAGTTCGAGAGATTTACGAAAATACTCGTTAGCTTCGTCAACGCGATCCTCAAGAAAAGAAATTGCCATGGCACGATTATGAGCATTTAGGACTGCTTTAATAAAATGGTCATTGTGTAAAAGATTCGGAAAGCCCTCGCCCAAACGAGCGAGTTTCGTTATGAAGCTCGCTATTTCCGTCCTCGTCTTAGCGGTTTTCAAATGCCAGAACTTGAAATTGAAGATCTCTGACTCGGCTTCGTAGCCAACCGCTCGCTCTTCGGGTTTTGCGATCAAATCCTCGGCGGTTGAGCTCGCTAAACGATAGTAGTGGTGTGCCGAAGACGCTCCCTCGCAATGATCAAGACACATTGCATAGTGGTGGAGAATCCAGACCTGCTTCGAGTAGGACATTTTCGCAGCGAGTAGAGCAGAGTCTTCGAACAAGCCCACCATGGCCGACAAAACTCTGAGTGCACTCCGATAATCTCTACGAGCGAGTTCTTCACGAACTGTTTTTTCACCAATCTCAAAATAACTCTTCTGAAATTTCGAACCGCACCGAATAAGGATGGAAAGAAGTTCACTCGCTCGTTCAGGATTCTTACTTAGCCGCTCTTCTATCCAATGTCCGGTTTCATCAGTATATGGGCTCCCAAATATCTCGATGTATCGATCTGCAACAATATCATGGTGTGGAAAAACCTCACTGGCATGGTCAATTCGGAAAATTTTTTCATCTAGCAGCTTCTCAAGCTCATCCTCTGAGATCAACTCAGCTAACCAGGATTTAGGAATTCCCGAACGAACCGCAAATACCACACCAACAGCGAGAAAGTTCTTATTAATGATTTTTGTCGACGACTCCGGAAATGGATCAAAAAAACCTTCGTCCGATATTAGTGCCCTTATCTCTGCAATCGCCTCTGGGACCCTCTTGGGAATGTTGTGAGTGCGAAAACTCTGCAAAAAACGGCAAAGGCTTAGTGTTGAGATTGAACCCGCATCAAGAATATCTTTTGGGAGCTTGAATTCAGTCCCTACAGCACCACAAATCGCTTTTTGAACCTCCGTAGGCGACATTTCCTCAAGTTCAAATTTCGCTATGATCGAAGTCGAAAGAACGAGTTCCAGATCAACATTGCAAAATTCTTTTGATCGATATGCGCAGATGACCGATGTATTGGTTTCGTGTTCAACGATTTCAGTAATCAACCGTGAAAGAATCGTCGCATTTTCTTCACATAACTTATGGATGTCGTCGAGAAGTAGTATCTTATCATTCCCAAAAGGGAGGGAAGGAAGAAGTGCTGATGTTTGATAGTTGATCTTGAGATCTTGGATTACTGATTCAGCCGCAGAGCCTTTGGTTGTGCCGACAATCAGTCGTTTGATTATCGATTGTTCTAGAGTTCTATGGATCGAGGCAAGCCTATGTAGATCGTATTCTGTCAAGTCAGAC
>JBCCKK010000341.1:0-3171 GCA_039027395.1 Verrucomicrobiota bacterium
CGCTGTGATCGAGAGCAGCAACGTGCCTCCCAAAAAGAAAAAGGTCGGCCACTGGACGCGATCGAAGGGGATATGCTTAAACGTAGATAGTAATTTTTCTTTCAAAACTGCAAAATTGGACTCTTCCCGCCAACTTTTATTCCCGTTAACATCACACTAACTTACACAGATCATCTGAGCAGCGACAACCTAAGTCATTTCTAGCCGGACACAAGAGGTTTCTACAAATATTTTTAAGAAAATCTAATAGAAGCCCTCTACGTGCGATCTCGAATTTGCTCAATTGCCCAGGTCGCGTGCTCCCTTACTAACGAATCTTCATCTTGGCTCGCTTGAATTAATGCTGCTAAATCCTCTTGGTCTCCTATATTGCCCAACACAACCGAAATATTTCTTAACCACCGGTTTCGCTTCAGCCGAAAGATCGGAGTTCCTCTGAATTCCTTGCGAAACCTGGCGTCGTCCCAAATCAGCATTTCACGAAGATCTGGGCGACAAATTGCCGCCAACTCAGGTTCTTCTGTTTTCCGCGCCCAGCGATTCCAAGGGCACACATCGAGACAGTCGTCGCAGCCGTAAAGGTGATCGCCGATTGCTGTTCTAAATTCGACTGGAATGGATCCTTTATGTTCAATGGTGAGATAGGAAATACAGCGACGGGCATCCAATTGGTAAGGCGCGGTGATGGCTCGGGTTGGGCAGATATCGATACACCGCGTGCAAGACCCACAGCGATCCTTCTCCTCTGCGTCTGCAGGAAATTCGAGAGTCGTTAGAATTTCGGCTAAAAACAGCCACGTCCCCCACTTTTTATGAATTAGGATTGTGCTCTTGCCCTGCCATCCGATACCTGCAAGCACCGCTGCCGGTTTTTCTAGAATGGCAGAAGTATCGACCGCTTTCCGCTGAATTCCTCCAAGCTCCTGCATCCAGATATCCAACGCCTTAAGCTTATCCGTAATCAAGTCGTGATAATCTCGTCCGAGTGCATATTTTGCAATTCTCCCTCGTCTCGGTTCTTCGTTTTGGTAGTAATTGAGGCCGAGAACGATCAAGCTTTCAGCTTCGGGCATCAGTTTTTGAGGATCCATTCGTTTATCCGGATCTCGAGCAAGCCAGGAACCCATTTCACCGGCCTGGCCGAGGGATACCCATTCTTCAAAATAGTCAGCATATGGAGGGACCTGAACCCTTGCGATTCGACAGACATCAAACCCGAGCTCTTTGGCTTTTTCTCGAAGTGGCCCCGGATCTCTCATGCGGACTCCTAGGGCTTCTCTTGGGCTAACGCCTCCAGCAACCCATTCCGCATCTCCGTCAGTTTGCTTATCCCTACTTCTCTGCCTTCATCCGTGTTCCTGCGAAACTTTAGATTGTGATAGACACTCGAAAACGCATCTATTTTCTGCATTAGATCTGGAAAACGTTCACCCACTCGGACAAGAAATGTCTGAACGCCTTGGTTCCGAGGACGTTCCAATCCGACTCGCTTAAGTTTTGTCTCAAGCTCGGACAGAATTTGATCCTCCGGCAACCGCAGCTCTTTACGGCGCAACATAAGAAAACCCGTGACCAAAACAATCACCAAAGAAAGCCCTAGTAAGATACCAACCATCCCGGCCAAAGGAGACTCCTTGACTCCAAGCTGATTCATCAACTGAATCTGGGTGCCAAAATCATATCCAAGCATTTCATCCCAAATCCGATTAATATTATCTATCCGGTTCTGCAACTCGTTGAAAAATGCCTCAATGGGTTCTGGCATCCATCCTGGGGAAAATAAATAGAATTCCATTCCAGCAATCGAGAATCCAAATCCACGACCTATTAGACGCTGAAGTGCACCGAAGCCCCCTTCCAGACGAATAGGCGCTACGACCGACGTGGGATCCACGCGGGACCATCCCCGGTCTTCAATCCAAACCTCGACCCATGAATGCGCATTTTGCTTTCGCACTAACATAAATTCACCGTAAGGATTCATTTCACCGCCATGAAATCCGAGAACCACGCGAGCCGGAATCCCGGCCATTCTCATCAGAGTCGCAAACGATCCTGAAAAGTGCTCACAAAACCCCCTCTTTCGGTCAAATAAAAATCTGTCCAGTGCGTTCCTCCGATAAGTCCCCGGATAAAACGTGTACGCGAACTCTTCATCCTGGAAATACTTCAGCGCCCTCTCAATCATCTCATATTCATCTTTTGATTGGCCTTTCCATTCGGAAACTAGTTCTCGAACCCGCTTGGTAAGGTGACGTTCCTCTGGCAATTGTAGATAGCGACGCTTTAGCGCAGGCGATAACTCTCGAGAGTGGTGCCCTATGTGGGAAATAACCTCATAATTTAGACGAGATCGAATTTTATAGGACCACCCAACCACCCCTCCTACATGCTTTTCTCCAGCAGCGGGGTAGGCGACTGGATAATCTAAAGCAAACACCCAACGTTGAAAACTCGGGATCAGTGAAACCACCTGTCGCACCCAATCTTTAGGTAGCTCCTTATCTCGATATTCTTCAATCCGGGGAGCCGGTCCAGAAACACCTTGGGCTGTTCTCTCCCATTCCATGCCGTCACGGGTTTTGGAAAGAATCACCCCACGCCAATAGAGATCTTGGGGTTTGGGAATATTCCCATCTGGAAACTCAACTCGAAACGCCATTCGGCGATTAGTGTGGGCACCCGCAACCGATCCTGGTGACATCGAGTCTGCAAATCCTGAGGACGGATCAAATGGAGAAAAGCGCAATTGAGCATCGATCCTCGGGAAAAAGACAAACAGAATGAGAGCCAGTGGAAGCGACTTGAGGAGGATCGATCCCGCTAGTCGAAATGTTTCCTTTTTCTCTGGCTTCTTAGACCTCGCATGAATTTTCACCAAACATGCTGTAGTGAAGACAAATTGGAATATCAAGTAGGTGCAAATGAATAGCGATTGACTAAACAAAAGAGCCGCGAGGATCAAAGCGTAGGAAACCCCAATGATTACAAGGAAATCCTTCCGGTTTCTTAGCTCCAAGACCTTGAGGCAGAAAAAACCCGCTAGCAAAGCCGTTCCGCCGTCTCTCCCAATAACGGTTCCGTAACTGAACAGAATTCCGGCCAAGATCATTGGAACCGCAAGCGTAAAGAATAGCGTTGGTGGAAGTCGGACCTGTTTACGTAATGAAG
>JBCCKK010000342.1:0-3153 GCA_039027395.1 Verrucomicrobiota bacterium
CGAAATGACAATAAATCCTTGTATTGTCATTGTAAATTTGTTCAATTTACATTGTAAAACAATCCGGAGCCTTCCTGTTCCAACATCTCTTCATAACTCAATCCCTCTAAAAGCGAATGAAACATTCCCAAAAGCCCCTTCGCAAAGGCAAGAGCAAGCAAGCAAAACAAGGCGTCGCTCTCGTCACTGTTCTGACGGTGATGGCCTTAACTACGATTCTCGTTCTAACATTTTTCTCTCTCGCAACGAGCGAACATCGTTCTTCCAAGACCTATTCCCAGGGTCTACAAGCTCAGCAGGTCGCTGAACAAGCCGTGAATATGGTGATCGCGCAGATTCGAGAGGCAACAACAATCGGGACAACTAATGCCTGGGCTTCGCAGCCTGGTGCCATTCGGAACTGGGAGGATACCGGCCTCGAGGGCCCTGCTTACAAATTGTATTCTGACGATCAGATGAAAATTTCAGGGGGAGACTGGGCTGACTTCCAAGCTGATTTTGATGAGATGGCTTCGTGGGACACCATGCCAAATCATTACGTCGATCTCAATGAACCCGTGATTCGAGGCGAAAAGGTTTATTATCCCATTGTAAGTCCACAAGCCTCCAACCTCCCAGAATGGCCAAACGCGATCGGTGGTGATGAGGATGGGGTTGAAGGTTTTAGCTACAATACATTGCCTAATAGAATTCTCCCTGAAGGGGTATTTGGGATTGAAGCAGCGCAAGTAGGAAGTGCCCGCGATGGTCATCTCCCAATGCCCGCGATGTGGATCTACCAATTGGCTGACGGGACTCTTGGGATACTCGACAAAGCTAGTGCGTCTTCCCCAAATGCTCCTGCAAACTTCACTCCTATTTCAGGACAGGGAGCTCCGTCAGAAAAAAATCGTATTGTTGCCCGTTTCGCTTTCTGGACAGATGACGAGACGAGTAAGCTGAATGTGAATACTCATGCTGGGGGACTAGCTTGGGATGTTCCGAAGACAGGCGGAGAAATGGATATGGCGATGGGGCGCTATCAGCCGGCTCAGAAAGAGTGGCAGCGGTATCCTGGTCATCCCGCAACGACTCACTTGATTCCCGCTCTGGCTCCCGGTGTTCTTGATATCGTCAATGATCGCGAGGCGATGGAGATGATTTTCAATATTGTGCCAAGAGTGGTTCCTGGTGGTTCGGAGTCTGGAACGCGACTTTTGAACACTCGCGATCCAGCCGAAGCGAACGGTCTTATCCCGGACGATGAGCCACTGTTTCCATCAGTAGATGATATGGTAATGCGGTCTGATCGGACCGAACATGAATTTCCAGATGCAGAAGGTAATCCGGTGAGTGGAGAGGACCTAAGTGAGTATCTTGAGAGAGCGAAGTTTTTCCTCACGGTTTCAAGTCGTGCTCCTGAGACAAATCTCTTTAATCAACCTCGCGTGGCAATTTGGCCAATTTATAACGCAGATTATGGTGATCCTTTGGATTACAACAAATTTCTCACCCCTTTCGACCAGTTAATTCACTATTGCGCCTCAATGGGGGCTTCGGTTGGTTCGGGAGCTTATCCGAGAAACGAATACATCTTCAAGAGAGAGAATGAAGATAGCCCTACCTTTGATTATCTAGGGATCCAGAGGAATCAGGAGCTATATCAGTATCTTACCCACCTTCTGGAAAGTGATATACCCGGGTATGGCGAAAGTTTTGCGTCTAAATACCCAAACGTCGAGTATCGGCAGATTCTCACGCAAATCTTCGATTACATTCGAAGCACTAACCTCCATGATGATTCGATCTATGGAGAGGACTTTGAAGAAGCATTCGTTACCGAAAATATTGAGGATCATTCCACTTTTACAAATCCCCGGAATGATAACAATAAGACTGTAGGAATGAAGGGGCACGGACAGGTAGTGCCGATTCAGATTCCTCCTCCCTCTGGAGGAAGCACGGATACGAAGGGTTTCGGTCGTTTCTACTCTTTGGGAGGCGTGCAGGTTCAAGTAATCTCTGTTGCTGAGCCCGGAGATATTCCTATGCCAGCTGTCGCTGGTGCAGATAGTTACCGAGGTCGAAATGATGTCTCTTCGGTGGCGGTCACAAACGAGAGTGGTCTTCAAAGCGCAGTCTACGCGAACTTTCCGCCTCACCCTCCTGGTTTTGAGCATATCTCAAAAATGAATCGGGAGCAGTACGAGCGAAGGGAGCCGAGATGGCTCCGAGAGTTGAGAGTGAGGCCGGATGGGTCTGATCGAACCTACAATGATTCTGACGGTTATTTGCGTCGCTTGTATGACGAGGCCTTTGAGCCCGATAACTGGAATTGGCAATTGGGCTATCTTGATCCAACATACTATGACAATATTGTAAATCCGAACTTTGATGTAAATAAAGGGCCGGAGCGTTATAAATATGTTCGCGCAGCGCTGACTCCGATAGACGTTGCCACGGGGCCGAGGCAAGGGGGGCCGAATGATCCAGATCCTTATCGAGCTGATTCTGCTACTGATCCGTTTCGTAATGGGTCCACGCGACTGAAGGCGAACGAGCAGTTGGTGCAAGGAGCCTTACTTTTTAATCTCTTCACTCCCAGTATCGGTTGGAGTTCTATCAATCCGGATATGGAAATCGAAATTGAGATTGGTAACAACGGAGAGTTTCGGTTTCCCTCGGCCGATGCGCCGACAAACCTTGGTGTCCCGTTCATCGGTTTTGATGGTGGTATATCGGGTCAGGATACTAATCAGGGACGTTGGATCTTTTCAACAAATGCTACTGATACAGCTTGGGGAGGGCGTCGGTATGGTGGATTGATGCCTTACGAGTTCATTCTCAACGGAACCGCAAGGGTAAATGTAGGTGTGCGTGAGCTATTGAACGGGCTCTGGGCAAATGACCCGGGCAGCTTAGGTTACAGTGATCAATATCATGATTCGTACGACACGAATAACTTTCCTATGGATTATGATATCCAAAAAAATAATCTTCTTTATCCAGCGGCTTCAAATGAAGGTTTTCGGTTCGGTCGACAAGGTGGGAGAGGCCGTTACACGAGGTTGGATCGTGGATATTTTTTGATTCCCGATGCGCTTAGCGAACTTGGTGTGGAAGGAGACCCCAGTAAGGTGGCAAATTCATATCGTTATGACTTGGTTACAGTCC
>JBCCKK010000343.1:0-3130 GCA_039027395.1 Verrucomicrobiota bacterium
ACTGAAGTGGATGGGAATCGCCTATTCTGGGAATACGATGCGCGCAGGCTTTTGGTCGGACGTTTCCGGAGTTCAAACGCATCGGCTAGAGATGTTGCAAAAATACAAAGAACTTAATATGCGAGTCTGTGCTAACCACTTGGCTTTACTTCCGGCTCAAAATCGCTTGGTTAATGGTGAACTTGCCCAACAAGATAAAGATCGAGTAGATGATTTCTTTGCTGCCTACGGGAATCTTTTTCAGATCTACGAAGTGGCCAATGAGCCAGGTTTGATTGGTCCTATTAGCAAAGCGGCGGTAATTGCTCACACGAACTACGCGAGGACTGCTAAACCAGGTCATGTCGATTTAGCTGCACCCGGATGGGCCTACAACACATGGGCAACAAATACGGCAAATCGGAAGCAAATCGAGGATCTTTGCGATCTCATTGGAGGGCATGCGTATGGACCTTCATTTAGAGACGACCCTGATGGGAGTTTCGTAGAAAACCTTCGTTCGCAGGGGCCAATTTTGACGAATGGTTTTCCGAAAGACTTCATAGCAACGGAAATGGGATCCAACAATTTTCACAGTGACTATATTGGAAGTCCGTCTCAAACGCATGCGTCAATTTTTGACAGAATCGTTCGGGCTCACATTGCAGTATCTAAGCATTTCCTTCAGCATGCCACTCACTATAAAGTCGATAACGCGTTCGAAGACTTTAGTCTCTTCGCGCCTATCAATTGGAATAATTCGCCAAACACGCAGGCTCGTGCTCCCGGGGTTGGAGGCGAAGAGCCTCGGTTAAAGACATTTCGGCGTTTAGCTCTCGCATATGCAACGCATGGTAAACCGCTGCCGTATACGTATCGAAATAATGTGACCCATCAACGGGTCTATTTTCGGGCAGTTGATACAGGAGCCTTGCCACCTCTTGCCGGAAGCGGGGCTACATCCGATAAGGTGCTTTTAAACTTTGTAAACTTTGAAAATGTCACCCGGCAAATCAACATTACAGTAACCATGCCTCAATCGGGGACCTGGACAGGCGATAGAATTGGTGCTGGAAATACGTATTCGGCAGCCCGCCAATCAGTAAATCTTTCAGCGAATCCCACTCTAGATATCAATGTGAGCCTTCCTCCACGAGAATCGGTTCAATACATTTTGACACCTCCTGCAGGTGGCGGAGGCGGGCCTGGTGTAGGTAATCTACAGATGGGGAAAGCCACGTTCTCTCAACCTGGTCGTGGCCAAGCAAACTATTGGCGGACAGTGACCTTTCCTCAGGCTTACAGCGTGGCTCCGGTCGTAGTAGCGTCTCCTGTAGGGTGGAATGATGGTGCGGGATGCGCCGTCCGCATTCGAGCCGTCAACAAGACAAGTTTCCAATGGCAAATCGACGAATGGGACTATTTGAATGGTGCCCACCCTTCAGAGACGATTAGTTGGGCCGCAATCGAAGGGGGAGACTATACCCTCTCGGGACGCAAGCTAACGGCTCGTAAATATGGAAACATCAACCAAAATTGGCAGACTAAAAATTTCACAACATCTTTTAGTTCGGCTCCAGTCGTTGTTGCATCTGTCACAACCGACAACAATACCGCAATGGTAGTTCCCAGAATGCGGAACATCTCCGGATCGAGCTTTCAGGTTCGAATTCAAGAACAGCAGTCGGGTTCAGACTTTGATGGAGATACTTCAGGCAGTGGAAATCATCCAAATGAGACCATATCATACCTAGCGATCGAACCCGGAGCTGCAAATGATAGCAGCTTCAAGTCGGGTTTGCTGGGAGGAGTCGATGAAGTTTGGGAGCCGTTGGTATTTGGAGGATCCTATCCGGGTCGCTTCCTTTTTGGTAGTATCCAGACCTTCGCAGGAGGGGACCCTGTGGTTCCTCGTCATCAATTGCTAAATAATACCAGTGTTTACTTCCGGGTTCAGGAAGAAGCGTCTCAGGATGCGGAAACAGGCCATGTCGATGAAACCATCGGCTGGTTGATTTTTGACTAACTTCTTGAAATAAAACCGACTTAGGAAAAGCGCATTGGGGATTAGATTTCTCCAATGCGTTATTCTTTTTTCTTGGCCCGTGCTTCTTCGAGTTGTTTGAGAATGGCCTCGCGAAAGGCTTTGACCCGCTCTTTAGGAGACAATTTTCTGAATTCTTGAAGCTCTTTTTGCATTTGTTCTCTGAGCTTCTTGGGATCTTGAATTTGAGCTTTGCGCTGTTTGTTGGTTTCCTGCAGATCCTTAGGGTTTGCTTGAGCGAGAAGACTTCCACTCAGCATCAATACAAGCAATCCAGTCGTTACCAACTTCATTGATCCGATCCTACTTACTTTTTATGAGGAAAAACATAAAAAAATGAGTGGAATGACGGACAAGCGTTTTGAGTGTCTATGGAAAACGTTTTCCGATTGGATCTCTAGTGTCCATTAGTTGCTAGTGATATATTTTACCTTCAAGAACACAACAATGTATGACCAAAGGCATTATTGAGAGGTTATATTGTAAATACAAAATAAAGACACGATTGGAAGTTAGAGTATCAAATGAAAGTAAAACTCCATCCGAGAACGCAGCTACCTAGCAAACAAGGATTCTCACTAGTCGAACTGCTTACGGTATTGGTCATTATGGCCACGGTTTCGAGCATCTCCGTCTTCAGTCTTCGCGGTATTATGGATTCGAGCAAAATGAGGCAAGCCATTGTAACAACCTCTGGGGTTCTGGAGCAGGCTCGACTTCTGGCTGCGGCTCATAACACACACACCTACGTTTTCTTTCGCGAAGTCTCTGGGTCTGGGGTTTCAGAAGAGCTTCGTCTTATTCTGATTAGTTCGAAAGATGGAACCGACGTTTTCGATCCGATGTCAGGTGTCTCGGATATCGATTACCGTACGACGAATGATCAAGAGCTGGTCGCTTTAAATCGGTCCAGCCTGAAGGTCGAAAACATCAAATTAAAAGGACACACAGATACCCATCCGATCTCGATCTCGGCACCAAGTCCGAGCGACGGCTTAAATACAAGTGTCACGTTCACGGACTCACGTGGAAACGTTTATGATCGAATGCTGATGTTCCGACCTAGTGGTGAGGCTGTAGGAGCTTTGAATCAGGTGAGCAACCTGA
>JBCCKK010000344.1:0-3111 GCA_039027395.1 Verrucomicrobiota bacterium
CGAAGAAGGATTCAAACTTCCGGATTCAGCTGAGCTGCAAATCGAAGCTCTCATCGAGCAAACCCCCAGCCCTGAAATTTCACTTAGCTCAAAGCTCGATCTATCGACATCTAAAACCGACTCCGCACTCTATCAAAATCGCCTCCTCGAAACCCTTCCTAAAGGCTTTTCGCTGAAAGGTTTCACAATTGTTACCGACTGCGCCAATGGCGCTTCGTTTCAGACAACTCCTAAAATCCTAAGCGACTTAGGAGCCCGTGTCATCCCGCTCCATACCGAGCCCGATGGCAAAAACATCAACAAAAATTGCGGGAGTCAGCACCCCCAAGACGCCTGCCAAAAAATCCGAGAACTTGCTCAAGATTCTCAAAACAAAGCACTCATCGGCATCTGCCACGATGGTGATGCGGACCGGCTGATCCTCATTGATGACCAGGGTAACCCCTTAGACGGAGACGAACTGCTTGCCATTCTCGCCGTTGGCCTATTAAAGCAGAATCAGTTATCTAAAAACACGCTGGTGGCCACCGTTATGAGTAATCTCGCATTAGAAGAATGTTTAACAGCCTATGGAGGAACCGTGGTTCGAACCGTCGTAGGTGACCGCTACGTTCTGGAAGCCATGCAAACAGGGGGCTTTAGTTTAGGCGGGGAGCAATCAGGACATATGATCTTTCGTGACCATTTACCGACAGGTGATGGATTGCTCAGTGCCCTGCAAGCTCTCCATTCGATCCAGCAATCCAAAGAGCCTCTGTCTCAGCAGCGGGCGATCCTCAAGAAATTTCCCCAAAAACTCTTCAATCTTCCGGTTAAAGAGAAGCTTCCCATTGAAGAAATGCCTCAAGTTGAAGAAGCCATTTCCAAGGCAGAAGCATCCTTAGCCAACCAAGGGCGAATCCTATTCCGCTATTCGGGAACGGAAAATAAGGCACGACTTCTCGTTGAGGCAAAAGAAGCTTCATCCATTGAGCCTTTAGCACAATCGATTCTCGAGCCTCTTAAAGCAAAAATTGGGGTCTAAATAACCCAAAGCCGCCCTTTTCAGACGATTCCCAAACACTTTTTTTCTTCGTTTTCCGCTGTTTCGACTAGATATAGTGTTTTTTTTCTTAACCTATCTACATCTAGTGACATCACTTTGTTGTGTACAACTCAAATTTACTCGTTTTTCCGTAAGTCATTGATTGAAAACAGCCTAGAAATAGCACCGCTACCACTTTGAGCTATTTTTAGGCACTTAATCACAATATATTGTATAGTTGTTCTCACATTATCCACATGATCTTGTAAAGAATCGGTAATTTTTGTTTGACGGTTCGCTTCCCAGACACTAGAAATTGCGCAGTTCTTTCGCGCTAGGCACTACAGGTTGTGGTATATTAGGAAAATGACCACAATTCCCCAAACGCCCATCCGAATTAACCTGGTTAGTAGTAGATTTTAAATAAAAACGAGTAAAAATTTAAGTAAAAGGAGATTTGATTCATGAGTGACGCACCTAAAGGTCAGCTGGATTTAAGTGGAGTAGATCCACTTGCAAATAAGGAATTTTCGGTTCGCAAGCGCGATGGCCGCAACGAGGTATTTAATGATCAACGCATTCAGTTGGCCATCGAAAGTGCTTTTAAAGCAGACTTAGGCATCACCCAAGATGAGTCTCTCAGTGAAGAAGATATCTTAAAAGTAAAAGCGGTCTCTGATGCCGTTGTTCAGAAAACACTGGCAAAAGCCGTTCATGGAGAAGGTCTTGAAGTGGAGCATATTCAAGACTGGGTTGAAACTGAACTTATGGCTGCAGGGTATCATAGCGTGGCCCGCCGCTACATTGTATATCGCGAAGAACGCAAAAAAGCACGCGCCCTCCGCGGTGAAAAAAATGTCGAAGGCAAAGATCAGGTCCAACTCTATATGACCAATCGCGCCGGCAACCGAGTTCTATTAGACATTCAAAAACTGCGCCGCAAAGTCATTCGTGCCTGCCGTGACCTCGAATCGGTATGCTCATCTCAAGAAATATCTGATGAAGCACTGCAAAACCTTTATGATGGAGTAAAACAGAATGAGGTAGAACAAGCCCTCATTATGGCAGCCAAAGCCCGCATCGAACGCGAGCCCGCCTACACCTACGTTGCTTCCCGCCTCTTGCTCGACAAAATTTATCAGGAAGTGCTCGAGGACGACTTCAATCACATTGACCTTAAAGGACTGCACCGCGAAGGCTTCAAGAAATACGTCGCCTTCGGAATCGAGGTCGACCGCCTCAGCCCTGAACTCAACAAGTTCGATCTCGATAAGATTGCCTCAGCCATCGTTCTCGAACGCGACCTTCAATTCACTTATCTCGGACTACAAACGGTCTATGATCGCTATCTCCTTCACCATGAAGGCCGCCGCATCGAATCCCCTCAGTTCTTCTGGATGCGGGTCGCTATGGGGCTTGCCATTAATGAAGGCGAGGAAAAAGAAGATCGCGCCATCGAGTTCTACAACGTTCTCAGCCAATTCTACTTTGTCTCCTCGACACCCACCCTGTTTAACTCAGGAACCAACCACCCTCAGTTAAGCTCCTGCTACCTCAGCACGGTCATGGATGATCTCGATCACATCTTCAAAGTGATCTCCGATGATGCTCGCTTATCCAAATGGGCGGGAGGTCTCGGAAACGACTGGAGTAATGTTCGTGCTACAGGTGCACATATCAAAGGCACCAATGGAACCAGCCAAGGAGTAATCCCCTTCCTAAAAGTTGCCAACGACACAGCTGTTGCAGTTAACCAAGGTGGTAAGCGAAAAGGTGCGATGTGCGCCTACCTGGAAACCTGGCACCTCGACATCGAAGACTTCCTCGAACTCCGTAAAAATACCGGAGACGAGCGTCGCCGGACCCATGACATGAACACCGCCAACTGGATTCCTGATCTGTTCATGAAGCGGGTGCGCAATAACCAGCCCTGGACCCTTTTTGATCCGAGTGAAACCCCAGATCTTCACGATCTCTATGGATCTGCCTTTGAGCGACGCTATGAAGAATACGAAGCTCAAGCTGCTGAAGGAAAAATCAAGCTCTTCAAAGAAGTCGAAGCGGTAGACCTCTATCGTCGTATGCTC
>JBCCKK010000345.1:0-3100 GCA_039027395.1 Verrucomicrobiota bacterium
CGGCTTTAGGGATTCGCGGGCGATTCGCAAATCTGATTTTTGAGGACTTGAGTCCAAACGATGTTGCGAGCCGTGCTGATATTGTGTTTTTGGCCTTACCTCATGGGGTTTCCTCGGAATTTGCTTCTCCCTTGCTGGAACAAGGAAAAACGGTAATCGATCTGAGTGCTGATTTTCGTATTAAGGATGAGCATGTTTATTTGGAATTTTATGGCGTTAAACACAAAGCGCCTGAATTGTTGAAAGAGTCGGTTTATGCGTTGCCTGAATTACATCGAGATGAGTTTAAAAACCGTAAGCTATTTGCCTGCCCAGGCTGTTATCCCACGAGTATCCTCTTGGCGCTAGCTCCTGCTTTTAAGAGTGATCTTATTGATTGTGACGGGATCGTGATCAATTCACTTTCAGGGGTAAGTGGTGCGGGAAAAAAATCAGATCTCGTTTATTCTTTCTGCGAACGTGACAGTAATGTGATGCCTTATAGTTGGCCAAAGCATCGACATCTTAGCGAAATTGAGCAGGAATTGGTGCGGCTTTCTGGTGATCCTACTACGGTGAGTTTTACCCCTCATTTACTACCGATTGTGCGTGGGATGTTATCCTCGATTTCGGCAAAACTCAAAGAAGGCGTTGATTTGGGAAACGTCCGAGATGCCTTTGAAACGAGTTATAAAGACGAGCATTTTGTTTCCGTCTTGGTTGATGGAGATTCCCCAGAGATTCGGCACGTCGTGAAGACCAATAGCTGTCAGCTTGCATTTGCGTTAGATCAGCGGACTAACAGACTGCAGATCGTTAGCGTGATTGATAATCTCGTCAAGGGGGCATCAGGACAGGCGGTTCAAGTCATGAACCATATTTTGCAACTTCCTGAGGAAGAGGGGCTCATCTGTTGAGTATTTTGCGATGAAATGGCTTAAAGAGGGCTCTATTACGTCACCGCAAGGATTCGCTGCTGCTGGAATTAGCTGCGGTATTAAGGCAAAGAAGAAAAAGGATCTTGCGTTAATTGTCTCGGAGGCAGAAGCGAGTGTGGGTGCTGCATTTACTACAAATCGCATCAAGGCTGCGCCGGTTAAGCTCAGTATGCAAAATGCGAAGAGAGGGGTTGTAAAGGCGATCGTTGCGAACAGCGGAAATGCCAATGCCTGCACGGGCGTTTCGGGGATTCGAGATGCGCGATCTATGGTGGAGAAGGTTGCTGCATTGATAGGATGCAGTCGTAATAAAATTTTAGTATGTTCAACAGGTCCCATTGGAAAAGCAATGCCGATCCAGCTAGTGCTCGCAGGGATTGAAAAAGCATTTAAACGGTTGAGTCGCTTAGAGGGAAGTTCAGCGGCCAAGGCGATTCGAACAACAGATACCACGACAAAACAATGCGCTGTGGAAATCGTTGTCAACGGCAAGAGAATTAGGATTGGAGGGATGGCAAAAGGAGCGGGAATGATTCATCCCAATATGGCCACGATGTTGAGCTTTATTTCCAGTGATGCTCTGATTGATCGTAAGTTGTTGCAACATCTGACCACAGAGCTTGTCCAAGAGACCTTTAATCGGATATCTGTTGATGGGGATACCAGCACGAATGATACAGTAATTGTTTTAGCTAATGGGTTAGCGGAAAATGAAATTTTAACGAATGAGCATCCTGAGTTAGAAACCTTCAAGAACGCCCTCCGTGAAGTTATGGCGCGTTTGGCTCAAAAGATTATTCAAGACGGCGAATGTATTTCTCATGTAGTAAACGTCCAAATCCAGGGAGCGTCTTCAGCTATTGATGCAAAGAAGGTTGCAGATGCTATAGCTAGGTCCCCTCTCGTTAAGTCTTCTTGGGCAGGTAATGATCCAAATTGGGGGCGTTTAATGGATGTTATTGGTTTTTCGGGGGCGAAAGTTCGAGAGGAGTTGATCGATGTGTTTTACGACGGACTTTGTGCGGTCAAAGGAGGAACGGCTGGATGCGTTCCTCCCTCTCGACTAAGGCGAGTGGCTAAGAAGCGAAATTACGGAATCGTTATTGATCTTCATTTAGGCAAAGGCACCTACGAGATTTGGGCTAACGATCTTACGGTAGGTTACGTCAAGTTCAATATGGGGGAGTAGGTCTCGGCTATGGGTGACGACTTTTCCAAGCAGATTGAGCGGGCAGGAGTTTTAGTTGAAGCCTTGCCATATCTCCAAGAATTTCGCGGTAAGACCATGGTGATCAAATACGGGGGGAGTGCTATGGAAGATCCTAAATTGGTCGAATCTGTTCTGCGAGATATAGTATTCCTCGAGAATGTAGGGATTAACCCTGTGATTGTTCATGGAGGCGGGAAGGCGATTAGCCGTCGAATGAAGGAAGCAGGCTTAGTAGCGCGATTTGTAGGGGGGTTACGGGTGACAGACCGAGAATCAATTGCTTTAGTTGAAGAGACTCTAAACACACAAGTAAATCCTGAGATATCTCAAAGAGTTAAGTCTCTAGGTGGAAGAGCCCGGTCGTTTCGAGGTCAGGATTTGATCCGAGCAACGAAGAAAGCTCCGGTTTTAGCTAATGGGAAAGAAGAGGATCTCGGATTCGTTGGCGATGTAACGGGATGTCGCGTTTTAAAATTGATCGAGTGTCTGCGAGAGGAGATCGTGCCAGTGATTTCTCCTCTTGGAATTAGCGCCTCCGGCGATGTGCTGAACGTGAATGCGGATATAGCGGCTGCTGAAATTGCAGTCGGACTTGAGGCTTTTAAGATTATTTATTTATCCGACGTTAATGGAATTCTCAAAGATGCTAATGATGCATCGACTCGGATACCATCCGTAAACCAACATGATGTAAAAATGTTGAGCGACGAAGGGATTATTTCTGGAGGAATGCTGCCCAAAGTGGAGTCCTGTCTCAAAGCGCTTTCTCAGGGAGTCCGCAAAGTTCATTTGATCGACGGGAGAATACCTCATGCGTTACTTCTTGAATTACTAACCGATCAAGGAATCGGAACGGAAATAATTCTCTAATTGCATTTATTCGCTGATTTTTAATGGCACTAGAACTCATAGAAAACTTGTTATTCTTCTCCCCAATCCCAATGAGGAAAGGAAAAAATCAGCGAATAAATGC
>JBCCKK010000346.1:0-3039 GCA_039027395.1 Verrucomicrobiota bacterium
ATCAGCTTTCATGTGTTTGCTTTGGCCAGCATGGAGAAGTATTTGGCCATCTGTAAACCGTTCACAGCAGTTATCTCTACGAAGCTGTGGCAGGATAAAATTCTTAGGAGTTCTTCTCCTGTGTATCCCGAAGCGCCTACGATAGCCACATTCGCCTTTTCGTTCATAGAAAGCCCAAAGAATGCGGCAAGCGTTCAAGGAGATCAAGGTGCAATTCCGATGAATACACTACAAAATAAAGAAGCCCACCTATTGAGGTGGGCTTCTAAATTATTTTATAAAAAGACTAATTTAACGTTTAGAGAACTGGAAGCGCTTCCGAGCCCCTGGCTGCCCAGGTTTTTTACGCTCTTTCCCGCGAGCATCGCGAGTTAGTAATCCGAGGTCTTTAAGTTGGCCGCGCAATTCCGAATCAAATTGAGTGAGAGCTCTTGCAATTGCAAGACTGGTTGCACCCGCTTGACCTGCAAGACCTCCACCCGATGCGCGAACCAAAAGATCAAACTTTTTCTGGCTTTCTGTGACCAGTAATGGCTTTAACGCCTCAGTCCGCTGATCATTGGTAACAAAATATTCGTCAAGTGGTTTACCATTGACAGTTGCTTTCCCTGATCCCTCGCGGAGGTTTACACAAGCAACTGAGGTTTTACGTCGTCCCGTTGCTGCAAATAAATTAAGTCCTTGTGCCATAACGATTGTTTTCCAGATTATAGGTTTATTGGCTGTGGATTTTGAGCACTGTGTGGATGCTCTGTTCCTGCATATACATGGAGTTTTCTAAGAATCGAGCGCCCGAGGCGATTGTGAGGAATCATCCCCTTGACCGCACGCTCCAAAATCAGTTCGGGCTTGCGTTCACGAACCTGTTTAGGAGATTCAGACTTATGCCCTCCTACGTAGCCAGAATAACTCGTATAGACTTTATCCGTCTCTTTTTTACCCGTAAACCGAGCTTTGTCAGCATTGATGATTACAACGTTGTCACCACAATCAACATGAGACGTGAAAATCGCTTTGTCTTTACCACGAAGCAGCCGGGCAGCACGCTCAGCCACTTTGCCGACGACTTGGCCGTCCGCATCAATAAGCTTCCATTCGCGTTCCAGTTCTTCTGCTTTTGCCGAAAAAGTTTTCATAAAAGGACGAGAAAGGTATGGATCGATGTTCATGCTGTCAACGCTTTTTGTTGCCAGTTGAAAATTTCTTACTAGGATTCTCAGCTCAAAGGTCATGAAAAAGATTTCTAAATCCCCAAAACATAAGCCCACACGAAAGTCCTCTCGAGCCGGTGCTCGAATGAAGGGTTGCGAGATCCTCGTTAAAAGCCTCGAATTAGAGGGCGTTGACACCATATTTGCCTATCCCGGTGGTGCCAGCATGCAGATGCATCAAGCACTGACTCAATCCAAGAAAATTCGCACGATTCTTCCTCGCCATGAACAAGGGGGATCCTTTATGGCCGAAGGTTACGCTCGTGCTACAGGCAAGGTTGGAGTCTGTATGGCGACGTCGGGTCCCGGTGCCACAAATCTGATTACTGGAATTGCAGACGCATTTTTGGATTCAATCCCTATGGTTGCAATAACCGGACAAGTTGCTCGTGCCATGATTGGAAAAGGTGCATTCCAAGAAACAGATGTTTTTGGCATGAGCGTACCTGTCGTGAAGCACAATTATCTCGTCATGGACGTCAACGATATTCCTCGGGTTGTTAAAGAAGCGTTTCACATCGCTCAATCCGGACGCCCCGGGCCGGTTCTTATAGATATTCCTAAAGATGTTCAGGGTGACATCACACAGCCTATTTTCCCTGATAAGATCGACCTTCCGGGGTTGCCCCCTATTCCACAGGCCGAAGACGTCGCACTCAACGAGGTGCTTGGATTGATTGAAAAATCGGAACGCCCTGTTATTTACGCCGGAGGTGGGATTATTTCGTCTGGTGCTTCGAAAGAACTGAAAAAATTTGCTGATAGCACCCATATTCCCGTTACATCCACTCTCATGGGAATTGGCTGTTTCCCAGAGTCGCATGAGCAATCCCTCAAGTGGCTCGGAATGCATGGAACCGTTTATGGCAACTTTGCCGTGCGTGATTGCGACCTACTCCTCGCTCTTGGGGTTCGCTTTGATGATCGAGTCACGGGCAAAGTAAGTGAATTTGCGAAAAACGCTACAATCGTTCACGTTGAAATTGACAACTCGGAAATTCATAAAAACAAAACTGTTCATCTTCCAATTCAAAGTGACGTGCATTACGCATTAAAACGGCTGAACCAGATGATTTTTAAGGAAAAGAGGAAGCGGAAGACATTTCCTGATTGGCAGAAAACACTCAATGGTTGGAAAAAAGAATACCCACTGAAATACGATCGTATTGGCGATCGTATTATGCCTCAAGAAGTCGTGGAAGAACTCCATCGCCTGACCAAAGGCGAGGCAATTCTAACCACTGGAGTCGGTCAGCACCAAATGTGGGCCGGTCAGTTTTACGATTTTGAAAATCCTCGAAGTTTCCTCACCTCTGCCGGTCTTGGATCTATGGGATACGGTTACCCTGCTGCTCTCGGAGCAAAGGTAGCATGCCCTGATCGAGAGGTCATTGATATCGATGGCGACGGCAGCTTCGTGATGAATATTCAAGAATTAGCTACAGCGATAGCGGAGGATATTCCAGCAAAGGCTATTATTATAAATAATCAGCATTTAGGAATGGTTGTTCAATGGGAGGACCGCTTCTTCGATGGAAACCGGGGTCATACATTCTTAGGGAAGTTAAGTGATCCGAAATCCATCTATCCCGATTTCAAAAAAATCTGTGAAGGCTTTGGCGTTCCTTGCGAACTCGTCATCGATCAAAAGGATCTTGTCCCAGCACTAAAACGGATGCTTGAGTCCAAGACGGCGTATGTTCTTGATATCATGGTTCCCTATACCGAACACGTTTTACCGATGATTCCTGCAGGTAAAACAGTTAACGATATCATAATCGAACCGATGGAACCTGGCGCTCAGATTAAGGGTGATATTCCAGGATAG
>JBCCKK010000347.1:0-3031 GCA_039027395.1 Verrucomicrobiota bacterium
CCATTGTCGTCGATTGCTTCCACCTCCCGTCACCAGTTGACGGTCATTATTTACGAAAGCCACTGCGTGAAACGAGCCCCAAAAAGCTTTTAAAGAAACGTTTTCGGAAGAGCCTAGAGACATTTGTCGGCCTGCCCGACTCCATTCAAACTTGATGCGCTTTGCTTCCTGGCTCTCTTCTACAAGTAACCCGCTAATTCCGAAGCCGCGCTTATTCCAACCGACACACTCACGAATTCTCGGCGTTCGGAAAGACCGGCACCGAGACAAGATATAGATCGCCTCGAGAAATGATGTCTTACCTTTTCCGTTCTCTCCCACAATCATGACGTTTTGCTCCAAGCCATCACAAGCAAACGTTTCGTGACATCGAAAGTTCTGGAGAATCAGTTTTTGAATCATTTCATGGACACGCTAACGCTTTTCTATTCTGGCGAATGATCGTCTTTATGTATCTGACTTACTCAGTTTTTTTCAGATCTTGGAATCGGTGGAACGTTTGCGGAGTTCGTTTTTCCAGATTTCCAGTATCCATTGGTTCGAAACTGCATCCATGCCCATTTTAACCATTGGATAAGAACAAGAGCCAACCAAAGAGCCCAAGCTAGCATAAGGACCCGATATACCCAGATAGAGACAGAAATCATGCCGCTGGACGGCAGGAACGCTTCTTCACTGGGCTGATACCAAATAAGGTTCGTGCGGCTAGAACCATTGCCTTCGATAAACATCTCCGGTCTTCCCAACAGCCCTTCGTTCACAATGGCTAGAAATACCCCAAAAATAATAACTGTCAAAACAGCTATAACTACCTGCGTGGCATTATGTATCACCGTTGGAATTGACTGGAATGCGTCGCTACCACGGTAGCGCAAAAGAAGAAGCCAGCTGACAACAAATATAGCAGCTACCAAGTGAACTTGGGTTAAGCCCAGAGCTAAGAGAAACCATTCATAGAATCTCAGCGGCAAGCCAGGAATTCTACTGAGCAGCCACGCAAATAGTATTGCGAAGACAAACACACTCCAAAAGCGCACTGCGGGCCCTTGGGTTGGACCAAACGTCCAAAGAACCCAACGGCTCCCAGGGACTCTCATTGAACTCGCTATGTTTGACGATTCAACCGGCAAAGTAACGGCATCCATTTTAGCTACGGTTCCCAATGGGCGATCGACTCTCCATTCAAGATCAATGGTCTGCTTACCTGGCTGAACAGGGATTATAACACTTTCGTTTTCCCTTCTTACCGGAATCATCGTGCCGTTATGACGAAGGTTTGAAATTTCTGCATCGAGAGGAACACCCACTCGAAAGTCCTCTCCTAGACTACACTCTAGATCTAGGTTCAGAGTTGCTTGCGTGTGGCGTGTTGCTATCTGCATCTGGTAGTTGGCTTCTCTTATCGTTGTTGTCTGCCCACTAACGGCTTCTGGACGTAAGACTAATAACGTTGCAACTTCTCCCGGCCAAGGATTCCAAACAGGAACCAATTCTTGCTGCTTTTGATTAAAAATGGGAGGTAAACCGGATAGCTCTATATTCCAGACAGGCGATGCTACGAGGTGCCATCGTTCGACGTAGGTCGTTGTTTCCTTCGCCTGAAGCCTAATTTCAGGAGTAATTGCAAATTCACTTTCCCACGAAATCTGTCGCTGATTGGATCCGAGCCGCACTTCAATCATCTCATCCTTAACCACTCGGTTCGAAGTGAGGACATTCTCGCCATGAATAAGGGGAATGGTTACCGATACCGCTTTTCCTAGCGGTGACAGCCGCTGAACTACGGTGCGCACCTGCCAAACTAATCCCAGTTCAAGGTATCGATCCACTCGCAATACAGGATTGAAGTCATTCCGATCGTAAGATGCTTGTCCTATTTCTGTTTTCTTCTTTTTGACGAAGAATAACTGATTTTCGGGAATATTATTTGTCTGGATTCCTGTTACCTTCCATCCGGATGCTTCTACCTGGATGGTTTTCGGTTTTAGAATGAACGACATCTCCCATTCGGATGTATTGGGAAGAAGCGCCTCCTGACGTATCTTATGCACTCCTTTGGGAACAACCACCCACAGATACCCGTCCTTACGCTGAATCGTCGCCCGAGTGCTTCCATTTAGAGTGACCCTCTGCGGACTCCATTCGCTCACTTTTCCGGGAAGCGGAACAGCTACTTGCAGCGCTGCATGCACCTCGACATCCATGGTTAGCTTTTGCTCTCCCAGCATTAGCTTGACATGGGGAATCTCCGCTGCATTCGGATACGCATCACTCACTTCGAGAAGCCGCTCCTTAAGGAGCTGCAGCATATCCGAATCTGGTATCTGACCTTGAGAGGTTTCGGTCATGCCTAAGAACAAAAGCATGGCTCCAAGAGGCCCTGCCCTCCGCAGTTTCTTCAAAATTTGAGACTTTTTCCATTCCAACATCATCGCGAATAAAGCTGTGAGAGCTACGAGCCTCAAAAAGATGATGATTCGATTGCCCCACCCCGAAATAATAAAAGGCTGAATCGTTTGCTCCTTGGAAACAGAGCTACTCCAACCAAACCGGACTTCATTCCATTTCCAGGTTGGCACTCCGGGCCCGGTTTGAATTTTAGACTTCGCATCATATCGAAGATTCGAGATGTCTCGCTTGAGCACCGCACGTCCCCTTGATCCTGCCTTCCCTTTCATTTGGCTACTAAACGTGTCTTGAAGAACAGTTCGCTCCTGCATAGGAGCAGTTAATGCAGGCGCATTCATAGAAGAAGCAGGCGTCACTTCACTACTTCTAGCAAAAGATCCTGCTCCCATCGGTTTTGTTTCAAGTTGTGGGTAGAGCAACCCCTGAATTTGTTGAAAATAGAAAGGCACTAAACAGACCACAAGGACACCTAAGGCGCCCCATTTCCATAGGTTAACGATCTTTAGGAACCGTCCTTCAGGAATGACCCTGATTAAAGCTAGAGGAACCAAAAGGAAAAACCACGGCCACATCGTGGCTGTCGGTTCATGATAGTAAAGTGTTGTAGCAACTAAAGCCACCA
>JBCCKK010000348.1:0-2993 GCA_039027395.1 Verrucomicrobiota bacterium
GGAACACGGTTATCGTTGCAAAATGTCAGGCAAAGATGCTGCTATTGTCAGAAAATTTCTTCCACCAATACCCATTTTGTCACCGGAACACTGTGATATAACTATTAACCTAAATTTTATTGAATTAGATCAAAGAGACTCCTGGCAGCGACTTCGGAAATCGATTGAAACGAGTGAGGATTTGGGAACATCATCGTCACTTACGGGTGCGGAAGGGGAGACGCACGGAATGAATGTTGTCTATGTTCGAATGGTTTCTGAAGATGGAAAGACTAAGAAGCCGGTCAATATTACGAAACAGAAGGTGTTTGATGTTTGGGAGCCCGGATTTTTTGAGGCACGATTCTCACTTGTGATCTATATGCAGAAAATCCCCTCCGAAATTGGTCGCAAGATGCCAACGATAGAAATGCAGAGAAGGACCGAATTGTTTGCTCGCGAGTTAATTGGAGGATATCGAAATTTAGTTTTAAGGATTCAATACTTTTTGGATCTAACCCACACATTTCCAGGGGTAGCTTGCAAAAAAGCTAGCGAGAGTGGGTTTCATGCAACACATGAAGATGCATGTCGCCTAATCTGTCATTTCAAATACTTTGATTCCTTTTTCTCCGACTCGATCCTCGCTGAGCCTTTCGATAGTTTGCGCCAATTTGGCGTTAGTAGTTTTCAACAATTAAGGCGAGATCTGTTTAAAGGAGCTCAGCATAGTATTATTGACGAAATGTCTATGCGTTTTGCAAAAGATCGCCGTGTCAGCCCTGCGATTGTGAAACGAAAATTACTCGAATATTCGATATACCACAGCATGGGTCAGCATTTCCAACAATGTGGAATGGATTTTCAACCGGATACAGCCTAATCTTTAGAACTTAAAACCTCGTCTATATTTTTTGAGACGAGTCAAAAGCGGTTGGTTCACCTTCCAGAACAATTGTTCCGGCAATCAGGTCGTGAATGCAGCGCCGATTTTCCCGGAAGATAAACGCGGCATCCACCAAAAAGAAAATCAACCCAAGAATGGGAATGCTGAAAATAATGTTGGGAATGATCTGTCTCAGAACCAGTGTCCGTCCCAGATCCGCCCGCTTGCCTTCCTTATCGGCAATGTGGATCTTCAAAAAACGCTTTCCCAGCGTCTGACTGCGTGACGATAATTGCCAGACCTGCACACCGACTAAAGCCAAGAACAGAAAGAGACTCAGAAGAACGGGAATTTTTAAGGCTTCGGCATCGTTACCCCCTCCTGCCAATGCCAAAGGCAGCATTACGATGGAGAAAAGCACCAAATCGATAACCACGGCGATGAGCCGAGTCATTGGCTGAGCCAATTTGATCGACCCTAAATCAATCTCCGGTGTTTTTTCCACCCGAGTCATCGCTCCTTGAGAAAAGTCGGTGTAATCGGAGAGCGGCGTCCAATCCGCATCCCCTTCTTTCCAGGCAAGATCGGTTGCCTTCATCTCGCCTGCATCAATTTTTGCCATCACCTGTGGGTGAGTAAACGGCCCTTGTTGTTCGCCGTTAATAAAAAGGTAATATTGGTCGCTCATGAATCTGGCTCGTTAATGCGTCAACTCTGTTACAGATATTACCACTCTTGTCATCCAGTTGTCTGGTAAAAACCGGAAAAAATCAGCAAAACCGAGCGATCTAGTGTCTTCGAGTTATTCTGAAAACTCAATCACTCCGTTATAGCTAAAAGTATGATCAAGACGTTCTCTCTTCTGGCACTCACCCTGGTATTCACGGGAATGACGGCATGCTCCCAACCGTCGCCTCAGAAAATCCTAGTCCAAGACATTAATCCAGAAGCTAAGGTAGAGCTCGAAGCCTTAAAGCGAGAGCTGAATGTGTCTACGATTCGCGATCTGAAGGATCAAAAATCTGAGATCTGGCAAATTCCCAAAGGCAAAGAAGATCAGCTTCAAGAGGCAATTCGTTCTCTAAAAAATGCGCAGGAGCTCAATCTAACTGCACTCCAGCAAGACTATCGGCAACTCTTTGTCCGTCCTTCGCAGTCGCCCCAGTTGAGCGAAGCTCAAAATCGGTTACTTGAACATATGAAATCAGAAAAAATTGCCTCGGGACGAGTGTCGCTGTTTGAGTTGAATGAAATGCCATTCGTGCTTCATGGATTGACAAAAGGCTTCGATCAGCGCGATGGTTTCCCTGATCGCGGAACACTGAAAATTCAATTGAGTCCCGAAGAGCAATTGAGTGTGGTTAAGACGGAATCGAGCCTGACAGATGGAGGGTATATCTGGAAAGGGAGTGTCAAAGAGAAAGACGGCGATGTCATGCTCCTGGCTAACGGCGACTCGATTACCGGTTCTTTGAACCTGAAAGGAAAAGTGTATTCGATTCGACCCCTGGGTAAGGGGATGCATGCTGTGATCGAAAAACGGACCGATGCGTTTCCCGATGATCATCCGCCACGCTTTCAAAAAACAGCAGAAGAAGCCAACCAAGCGCGCGATATGCCTCCTAGCCCACCGTTGGATCGAAATGAGAGAGTAGATATCGATCTCTTGGTCGCCTATACGAAACGAGTGACTCGAATCTACCATAATGTTGAGAACGACTTAATTCGACTGGCACTGGCGGAGCTGAACGCATCAGTTCGACAAAGTTCTCTTGGAAGAATTCGATTCCGTCTCGTGCATTCCTATGAAACTAAATACGAAGAGACCGGCAATTGGGATGATCACCTGATTAAGATCAAGCCGGAAATCAACCAAAAACGTCAGGAGCATAGCGCGGACATCGGAATCCTTATCGTTGATGATGGAGACTACTGTGGTGAAGCGGCTCAGATTCGAGCTTCAAAAAGTAAGGCGTTTTGCGTGGTCCACCACAACTGTGCCACAGGCTACTACTCGTTTGGACACGAAATCGGCCATCTTTTTGGAGCCCGGCACGATCGATATGTCGACAATGAAACGACGCCCTTTCCGTACGGGCATGGATTCCTCAATGGCAACCAATGGCGA
>JBCCKK010000349.1:0-2963 GCA_039027395.1 Verrucomicrobiota bacterium
ACCGCTCAAGTGGATTATCAATACTGGAAGGGATTGGGAAAGCTTGCGTGATGAGCTGATCCGAAGAGAAGCTCAACTTTTCCCAGATTGGGTCGTTTTAATCGAACGCGAAATCCATCGGGTCCACCAGCAAACGCTTGAAGAGTTACCAGAATGGAATCAAGGCTGCAGCTCTGCACACTCCGAACTCTTTGCAAAGGCGCAATCGACTCTTGATAAAATCCGAGACTCACTATCCCCATACAAAACACTCCAGATGGTCCGAGATGTTGGGAGCCCCTTAGGCTTAATCGCCGAAAATAATGCCCAAGCCGATGAAGTTGATACGATTATTGCCCCCCTAGTTTCTGAAATTCCAGAAATGCAAGTGGTGCGAAACGATATCTATTTCCGATTCGCCCATGTCAACTACCACAAAGGAAGTTGCTTACAACAGATCTGCAAAGAGGAAGGCGTAGGCCCCGAACTCTGCTTTACTGCAGGTGATAATATCAATGACTTAGCTATGCTCGAACGCAAATACGCACATTTCCTAGCTTGCCCTTCGAACTCATTACCCGAAGTAAAAGCCAAGGTTCGCGATCAAGGTGGATTTGTTGCGGACCAACCTGCAGACTTAGGAATTCTACAGGCACTGAAACATTTCTTTGGCGACTGAGCGCATTCGACGTTAAAAAGGCTTAACGAGCACTCGGGAATTTCTTCTACTTGCAAAGTAAGCAGTCTGCCGCGCTGGGGGCAATTCCTCGGGTTTACTTTCTTGATACCCCCCCTTCTTTTGGAAGAAGTTAAAGGCTCTCGTGGAGAGCACATAAAGGAACTTAATTTCCAGCTCCTTCGCTTTCTGTTCAGCAAACTCGACAAGTTTTCGTCCAATCCCTTGATTCGCATGGGCCTCGGCAACGATCAGACAGGCTAACTCCCCTTTATCCGGTTGTTCGGCACTGGGATGCACGGCCACGCATCCAACCACATTGCTATCAATTTCAAAGACGTAGAAATCATCAATCACATGTTCCACCTCTTCTTCAGATCGATAAACCACCTCTTGATCGACCGCTGAGTTTTTAATTAAACGGCGAATAGCTCGAACATCCTTCTTTAACGCAGGCCGAATCGCTTCGTAGTCATTGGCGTAAATCATTGTCCCAACACCTTCGTTGGAAAACAGCTCACTGAGAAGGGCTTCATCCTTGAGCCCATCGATCAAATGCGCACGACTAACTCCATTCAAACAGGCCCGGAGACCATGTCTCATTTTTTGAATCACATCGTTCGAATGATTTCCCGCATGCTGCTGAACATAAGCCTCCGCTTCCGATACAGAAAATTGGGCCGACAAGTTACCCGCTTCATTTACACCTGCGGAAGTTCCAATGAAGATGACTTTCGCCGCTCGCAATTCTCTGGCGATTTGAACTGCAGCATGATCTGCATGCACGCGAAAGGTTTGGCCATCACCATCATAACCAATCGGTGGCACCACAGGGATTGCTCCCGAGTCCAAGACATTCTCCAAAAACTCTCGGTCCACGCGTTCGACCCTTCCGGTCAAGCCGTGATCCTTGCCATCCACGATACCAGAAGGGTGAGCGATAACCGCATTGGTAATCGCTGCTCTTAAGTCAACTTCACTAAGCCCCTCTAGAATTTTCTGAGATAACTGAAAGGCACCCAACAAAGAAACCTCCATCGTCGCTTCATCCGTGATCCCTGAGCCATCACTGTCGGATAGTGTCACCGATAGCCGCTCACTCAACATCTTCATCCGAGTAGAAGCTCCATGCACAATGATCAACTTCATGTTTAGGGATCTAAGAACAGAAACATCGAGTAACAGATTCTTGAAGTTTTCATCTTCAATCACCTGGCTATCCACGCTGAGCACAAAGAGTCGACCACGAAACCGAGTCGTGTAGCTCAAAATACCTCGTAAATCCGTGGGTCTCATCTTTGCATGCCTAATTTCATAGAAAGCCACTCAATACAAGCAGCTTCCGCCTTATTTTACATGTTTTAGCGGAATTTCATAAGGCGAGGAAAGAAAATAATCGCAGACCGCGTTGATCTCTAAAAACTCTTAGGTTCCCACTTGGTGTCGTTGAGTGAGCCCGTGCCACGATACTCAAAGAGTTTAGAAATCGGAAATAAAGCGACTCCCATGATACCACGCATATTGACTCGCATATTCATATCCACCTTGTCATCTACCATGTCGTAGGTGCCATTTCCGATCAGGGCAAAGGCGGCTGAATAAACATCAATCTTTGTCATATCTACTTCACCCTTTTTAATCTCGTAGACTGATCGGGCTTTATTCGCCTGGCTGTAGCCTAGCTCAGGAACCAAATTGTTGAGCACCTCGGAAAAAGTCCCGAAAATCGGAATCGGGTATAAAACGCCATCGATCACCGTCAGTTCCCCCCAGCCATTCATACTTCTCAGATCGCTGAATCGGCCATCCAGATTTGCCGATGCACTCACCTGCCCTTTTACCTCTTCGTTTCCAAAGAACGTTTTCATCAGCTTGCCAAAATCGCATTCCTTGAGTTCTAGCTTGGCTTGATACGACGCATCCTCGATAAGTTTGACATCAAGAGTGCCATCTAGCGTGCCATCAAACATGCCAACGGGTTTCCGAGGACGAATCTTGAGATCTTTCCCTGTAATCGCTAAATCACAATCGAGATCTGAAAGCGTAAGTAGCTTACCTAAAAAGCTATATTCCATTCCTTTCTCGGAACGAACGTAAATTTTAAGATTGGTGTCTTTCTGTTGGGCCAGATCGACAGTTCCTTCTGCGGTGCAATACGGCGCTTCAAAAAATCCGTAAGGTTTTGCGTACTCTTCCATTTTATTCCCAATGATCCGAGCGGTCCGACGAAGATTGAGGCGCGATTCGACATTCTTCAAGACGACTTGTCTCGTCTTTAGGTGGTGCCATACATCACCACTCCCGTTAC
>JBCCKK010000350.1:0-2924 GCA_039027395.1 Verrucomicrobiota bacterium
CTTGTTTTTCAAGCGAAGGCGCTGGGAGTTCTGACGGTATATACATCAAAACTACATAGATTTGCAAACGAAGAGATTCGTATGCTAGCAGCCTTGGCTGGTCTGTCTGCAGTTGCTATCGCGAAGGCCCAGCTTCTGGAAAAAGTTGTCGAAGCGGAAGAAAGACTCAAAGCAACGGAGAGACTCTCTGCATTGGGTTGGCTGGCGGCGGAAATTGCTCATGAAATCCGGAATCCATTAACGGTGGTTCAGATGCTTTTTCACTCCATGGTAGAAGACTTAAATCTTCAAGGAGATTCAGCAAGAGATGCCCAGCTTATCGAGGAAAAGATGAAGCATATGAATCGTATTCTTGATCAGGTGCTTACCTTTGCACGTTCCGCCGAACCCGAATTTGATCAATTGAATGCAGAAGAGCTCTTAGAGAATCTTTCGTTACTGGTTCGTCTAAAACTTGCGGAACAAAATATTGAGATGGAGCGAATTGTGGAGGGCCACCAGTTACTATTTTGGGGAGATCAGGCTCAAATCGAACAAGCAGTTCTCAACCTTGTACTCAACGCTTGTCAGGCAATGCAACCCGGTGGTCTTTTGACATTAAGGGCACACAAAGTGAAGAGGAAAGGAAGGGAGATGGTGGCAATTTCGGTTCGTGACACTGGGAAGGGCATTAGCAAGGAACAGCGCCAAGCCATCTTCGAACCTTTTCTGAGCCATCGAAAAGGGGGAACAGGTCTGGGTTTGGCTTTAGTTAAAAAGACGGTGGATGGACATGGTGGACATATTCAAATCCGAACCCGAAAAGGAGCAGGAACGACTTTTGAGCTCCTTTTTCCGACCGAGCAACCGAAATAAAAAATAGAAAAGGGCGCTTGAAAGCGCCCTTTGTGAAATTTCTAGTTACGGCCTACGCGATCTATTCGATCAATGACTCAAGCTGTGTATCCCGAGGGACTCCTAACTCAAGGGCGCGATTATAATGACGCCGAGAAAGTTCTTTGGCAGGTGGTTTCTGTGTGGCGTAGATAACAGCCAAGTTGAAATGTGCATCACCATACTGGGGGTCTAGTTCGATTGCTTTCCGGCATTCCTGTTCGGCTGCTTCTTGCCAACCTTTTTGTGATGCTGCAATCCCAAGATAGTTGCGGGTTTTAGGATCATTAGGATCAAGTGCAGAAGCGCGACTGAGCACTTGAACTGCTTCATCGTATTTTCCTTGCTGATAAAGAACGATCCCGAGAATGGAATGCGAAAAAGCATCTTGGGGGGAAAGTTTTGTTGCCTGCCTTAAAAGAGTTTCTGCCTCCGGATATTGACCTTGTTGGAATCGAACTACAGCCAAGTTGGACACGCCATAGAGAGACTCGGGATAGCTATTAAGGATGTTTTGATAAATGGCAGCAGCTTCATCAAATTTACCTTTTTGGAAGAGGCTATTGGCTTGTCCTGCAGACTCCTGAAACTCCGTAGGAACTCGTGGAGACGAAGAGTAATCTTCTACAAATGTTCCATCACTCAAAGTCGCAGAGATTTCTCCAGAGGCATCAACAACGAGTCCTGCGTCTGGACGGCGTAGCATCGCTTTCTCGTCATCGGTAAGTTCAACAAGTGGAGAGCCTAATATGTCGAGTTGGGTCTTTAATTTTGCAGATTCAACGGATAGGTTCTTGAGCTCTTCCATGGCAATTCGCTTGGCGATCTCCCGGCGAGCTTGCTCTTTAAGCTGGCGATTGATGATGTTGCGCAAAATAACGTTTTCTTGGCTTTCACCACTATTTTTAGCTTCGGCAAGTTCAAATTGAAGGTCTTCCAACTTGTTTTTGTATTCTTCGTTGGTCTGACGGAGAGCTGTGTTTTCTTGGCGTGCAAGTTCGAGTTGATCTTGGATTTTATCCAATTGTTCTTTGAGTGTTAAAATCGAGTCGGAACTGCTGGTTCCCGTCATGTTCGTAATAAACGTCTCAGTTGAGGCCAGTTTCTCTTTAAGCCGAGTGTTCTCGGTCATGAGAAGTTGAATCTTATCATCCGTAGACCCTTCCATCGCAACCTTGATTTTGCCTTCTAGGTCCTGAACCCTGGTGCGGAGTTGGGCAGCTTCTGTTTTAGCGCTCGTAAGTTTCTCTTTTGTGTCGGATAACTGAGCTTCTAAGCTGCGTACGCGAGCTTTGAGGGAATTGATATCAAGATTTTCCAAGGAACTCGCCCCGGATACCCCTGTTTGAGCGATTGGCGATGGAGCCAAGCTGTCCATTTGTTGAGTAGGGGTTGGATTGAGAATGGGGGGAGCAGCGGGTGTTGGCTGGAAAGGCTGGCTGGGCTGGGCAGGGGCCGTAGTCGTTGAACCTCCCGGTGTAATTAGAAGATCGTCAGGGATCGGCGGAATCACTTGCCCCGGATTCGCATCTGTAGCTCCATCAAGCTTTTTTACCTTGTCTTGCGTATATTTGATCCGGAACTTAACGATTGTAGGCTCCCATTGCGGGTAACTTGTCTGCAGTTCCTGCAATTTTGTGAAACTAACTTGATACCGTTCGCGGGCGGAGGCCTTCTGTCCAGCTGTCTCTAGCTTATCTGCTTCCTGAATCAAGAGGTAGATTTTTAAGTACTGATCCTGTGGCGATTCCTGGGAAGTCGCAGAAAAAACCAGTACGCAGGCCGCCAACATGGCGCCGAAAAAAGAACGTTTTAAGCTCATGGCGCGAAATTTAACACGTTTTTCCGTAAAAAGGCAACCCCTATGTTGAATTTGAAGAGGTTACGAAAAAATGTCGTATATTTGTAACAGCGGGATACCCTGAGTCTGTTGACTCTGTGAATAACTTTTGCTAACACTTTTGCGACCAAAGAGGTTAACCTCTATGAATATGGCTTTAGATTCGTCGGTTCTCGTATTAAACCGACTTTGGCAAGCGGTGAATATTTGC
>JBCCKK010000351.1:0-2924 GCA_039027395.1 Verrucomicrobiota bacterium
ATCAAAAGATCTAGCGCCTGAACCAGATCCCAGTATTGATTCGCAATTCATTAATGAGATCGAACCGGAGTTAGTTCCAGGCCCCGAACTCCAGGAAAGCCAAGAGCTTGAGACCGTTAAGATCATGGAATCTGCAGTAGAGCCAGATATTCCAAAGACTAAAGAAAAAAAGTTGGAAGCGCTTCTTCAAGAGTCGGTCACCATTTCACCGCCCCGGATGGAGCCGTTGCGTGCTGAAACAGCACCCCAAGAGGCTCCAAAAGATCTTCCTAAACCGCCTGGGATGCCTCTCACTCGGGAAGTCAAGTTGAAGCCTAAGGTTCGTGAAGAAAAAGAGGTCTTCTCGTTTTCGGTTCCGCCGAAGCCGCCTGCTGCTGTAGCTTCGTTCCCTCTGAAGCCTAAGGAGCCAGCGAGAAAGATGAGGGATACAACGGTAATTAAACCCATCAAACCATTGCCATCTCCTTCGGATAAAACGGACGTTACAGTTACTAAACCGATCAAAGTAGAACCTATTAAACCTGAGAAGCTAGAGCTTAAAGTTCCGCCGACGGTTCAAGAAGAAGTGGGGGCATATCAAGGAACGCTTCCAGAAATTTTGGACGAATTGTGCAAACGCGGTCAGTTTAGCGGTGCCTTAATCACGGACAACTCAGGGTTACTCATTGCAGAGAAGGATTGTCCCATTGCAGCAGGAGCTCTGGCCGCAAGTTGCACAATTATGGGAACTGCTATGCATCGAACCGCTGCTCTTTTGGATCTGACGGAAGCCGGGCAAATGATTTTGGGCCTTAATAAGAAATACGAAATGCGACTGAATCATTTCATGATTAGCGATACTCTCTACTATTTGGCGGTAATCTGCCATCGAGACGTGGATCACCGAGGAGAAGTGCGAAAAGCAATCGATGCGTTGATTCAGATGGATCTTCGCAAAAGTTAATGTGCAGTTTCCTTAGGGCAGAGAAATATTCCTTAAAGTGAATGGGATTCGAATTTCCTGAGGGTCAATAGGAATCATCAGAGATCCCTGGGTGTCAGTGGCTAGCGGGGTATCCGAGATTGCAGAAAAAACGGTCGAGCCCCCTCCTCCGAATGACGAATATCGGGCGGCGATCATTTCGCTTTGGCTGTCCTGCAGCAAAAATGATTTAACCCGCTGTGTCTCTCCTTCGACTCTTATGGCGGTAGCTCGTTGTTTTAAGAGGTCAGCTTCATCGTCTTTAGTATAGCCCGGGAAAGCGTGTCGGGGGTCAATGACGTGAACCTGGATCCGGTGAGTTTTGAAGAGTGGATTGTCAATTGTCTTGTTGGTGAGCTGGAGAATATCGGGAATTGGAACAATTTGATAGCGGTAGACTCGCAAAGCAACGGAACCAGAAAGATTGTTGAGATGCGTGCTGCTACGCGCTGGCAGAGCAAGCCTGAGCTTGAGAATTCCTGTTTCCTGGTCTGCACTCAAACCCGGGCGTTTTCGAATAGGGAGAAAGGTTTTGGCAAATCCTTCCGCGAATTCAATTGGTTTTCCTAGGTTATCTTCGGCCCGATCAAGCTGCCAAGTTCCCGCTTCTAATGCAGAAGCGACATTCTCGCCGCTTAGTTTCAGATAGATCTGCAATTCGCTTTCCTTGGACTCCGTCGAGCGGATCTCGGTAATTCGATCTAAGGTGATCTGAAAAGTAGGTGTGTTTGCCTTAGTGATTTCGGTCAATGGAGACAGAAATACGAAGATCAGTCCTAAGCCCTTAAACAAATCTTTCATAAGCACTAAATATGCGGATGAAAATGCTTCTCTGTCACGGGGATTTCCTATTAAAGCTCCGGTTGTCTAATAATTGTAACTTTGGTTTTCCAAAAGAGATGTTTACGATCTGTCTCCTACGATGAGATCTTTCAAGACCTATCTCAGGTTCGGATTATTGTGTCTTGCCACAAGTTTTGGGCATATTGCTAAAGCTGGCGAGACGGTAAGTCTCTACGATTTTGGCGCCGATGAGATGGGTTACCTCGCTTTACCCAAAAAGTCACCCGAGGCAAGCATTCTCTTTGTTCCCGATTCTTATGGAGCTCGTGGAGTCGTTAAACAGCGGTGTGAACTGATGGCGAAGGTGGGCTGCGTTGCCCTAGCAGTCGATCTCTATAATGGAAGAGTTGCCAGTGACCCAATGATTGCTAAGCGCATGCAAAGTCGATTGGATGAGGAAACTGCAGTTAAGGCTGTTGAAGCCGCGTTGCGACTACTTTGGGAAAGTCCTCGCTATCGTAGTGAGCGAGTGATTGTTGGAGTTTGGGGGCAGAACGTAACAATCGTCATGAAAGCGATTCGGCGTCTCCAAGGGCTTAAGCCCACGGCTGTGACTTGGATGGAGCCGACAAGTTTTCGAAATTTAGATATTCTCTTGGGCTATTCCTTTCCAATGCAGATCGTTTTGCGGGAAGAAGAGGATACCCGGGAGTTCGATTTATTTCTAAGTCAGTTCGACGCAACGCGAGGTGTTCAAAGTGAGGTGTACCGATTTGAGCAAACACGAGGGTTTTTATTAGAGCCCAAATCATCTGCGGAGGCAGTGAAAGCATGGAGTGCGATTATCGGTTTTTGGAAAGAAGTCTATGAGCGTCTGGATAGTGAACAAGAAGCGAGCGAGACTCCTGCGGCTGCGATTGCAACTCCAGCCTCGATTCCGGCCACACCCGTTCCGGTGGAGTCTTTGGAGTTTCATTCTCCTGATCCGATTTCAGAAACACCTGTGAACTCCACACCAGGCCGCAAATATTCTCATCCCAAGTTGAGATAAGATTTGAGCGGTTTGCCAAATTCCGGGCATCATTAAGATGTGTTGGATAGGCAATCGATTTGGATTATTGGTGGAGGATTAAGCGGGAGCGTCCTCGCCTTAACTGCGTTTCAACATGGGTTAAAACCG
>JBCCKK010000352.1:0-2917 GCA_039027395.1 Verrucomicrobiota bacterium
AACAAATTCTTCAAGATGTGGGTTATGATGAAATTGTTTTACCCGATCGGCATGAAACAACTTGAGATCCTGCCTCCATTTTAGATATCCCGCTCGCCCTTCTGGATAACTACTCCGTAAAATTTCCCAGCGACAGATGTGCTGGCAGCGTGAAGCCAAAAGTAGCGCTTCCGATGCCTCGGGTTTGAGTTTTTCGACCCACCGGAAAAGCCGCTGAGCGTCGAGCAATTCGTGCGGCACCTCTTTTCCTTCCACGACCTCTAGATTTGGATCGTTAGCATTTTCCTTATCAAACTGGTCTAGAGCTTTTTGAAAGTAAGGCGACATTGTTCCGAAAGATAGAAATATAGCTGCGGATCCGCCGCAGTTCCATACATTTAACAACTCTGTGTTTTAAGCCTTGGTCACCGCCACAGCACAGGACTTATAGGCTGGCTGGCGAGAATACGGATCTACCCAGGAAAGTGTAAGATGATTTGTTTTTGTATAATGCATCGGGACAAACACCTGACCGGAAGCAACTGTTCCTGTTATCACGAGGCGTGCCTTCATCTTACCTCTCCTAGACTTAACCAAAACCGTATCTTCCGAATCTAATCCCAAGCGTTTTGCGTCGGCTGGATTCATTTCACAGTAGGCCTCCGTCTGAACCAGTTTTTTGAGCACATCTGACTTTCCAGTTCGAGTCAGTGTATGCCATTGAGATGAAGACCCTCTTCCCGTAAGCAGAAAGAATGGAAATATCTCATCCACAGGTTCAGGCACCTCCTGTGGTTCCTCAAAGATGAACCGTGCACATCCGTCAGTGTGAAAAAATTCCCCATCTGCAAAGAGACGACGCTCGTTTCTATTTCCATCTATATCCAGCTTTCCTTCACTTAAGGTAGACCGCTCGTAGTCGTCTTGTGTATACGGCCATTGAACTCCATTGGCCCTCTGCAGAAAATCGTATCCCTCCACCCCCGTAATATCGCACGGCCGATTCTTACTCAGTCGTTTCAGAATTTGAAATACGGCTTCTGGTGAACTCCACTCCTTAAACAAGTCCTCACATCCCCAATAATGCGCAATCAATTGAAAGATTCGGAAATCTGACAATGCACTTCCGGGAGCTCGCGACACCTGCCGAATCACACCCAAGCGGCGTTCGGAATTAATAAACGTTCCCTCTTTTTCTCCCCAACCTGCAGCCGGTAGAATCAGATCTGCCAACTTAGCTGTGTCCGTCGACTGATACATGTCTTGCACGACCAAAAAGTCTAGCTTTTCTCGAAGCTTACGAAATCGCCTCTGCTGCATCCAGGAATGTGCCGTATTGGTTGCGATGACCCAAAGCCCTCGAATCTCTCCGGATTCGATACCATCGATGATTTGATCATACGCCCAGCTGTCCTGGTCCGGAATAACGCTTGATGGCATTCCTATCGTTTCTGCGACATACGCTCGGTCTTCCGGATCCGTAAATTGAAACCCTCCTAGCAAGCTCGTGGTATTGCTAAACAGGCGAGATCCCATTGCATTACACTGACCAGTGATCGAATTCGCCCCGGTTCCTGGTCGCCCGATATTTCCGGTCATCAGCGCGAGATTGATAATCGCCTGAGCTGTGCGAGTTGCCTGATGCCCCTGATTGACCCCCATAGTCCACCAAAACGAAACCCGTTTTCCTTCAACAATCGTATCCACCAATTGGTCAAAGACTTCCGATTTCAATCCAGTTAGTTTTAAGACCAACTCGCGATCATATTTTTGGAAGAATGCTTTAAAGTCTTCAAATCCCTGTGTGTGATCATTGATAAACTTTGAGCTAAATGCCCCTCTTCGGTAGATGGCATGGGCTAAACCATAGAACAAGGCGAGATCTGATTTTGGAACAATGGGAACATGCTGTGTACCAGCCATGGCAGTTTCTGTTTTGCGAGGGTCAATAACTACAATCTCAGGATTGTTGTTATTCCTCAGAACACGCTGCCACATGATTGGGTGGGCAATGCACAGATTTGACCCCACCAAAACAATGACGTCTGACTCTTCAAAATCAGCATACGTATACGGAGGCGCATCAAACCCAAACGATTCTTTATACGCTACAACGGAGGTCGCCATACACTGCCGCGTATTGCCATCTCCATGAATGGCTCCCATTCCAAACTTTGCCAACGCTCCCAAAAAAGCCATTTCTTCGGTCACAATTTGTCCGGTGCTTAAGAACGCAACAGATGCTTTCCCATACTGGTCTTGGATCGATTTGAATTTTTCGGTGAATGTCTTCATGGCCTCAATCCAAGAGACTTCACGCATACTTCCATCGGGTTGGCGCAGCAGGGGCTCGGTTGCTCGATCCGGAGCCGCTAGGGGGCTTAACGCCTCCCAACCTTTGGGACAAGCCATGCCTAAATTAACGCTGTAAGCTGGATCAGGAGAGAGGTTAATCGCCTGACCTTCGGCATCGAGATGAACCTTAAGAGAGCATCCGGTAGAACAAAAACCACAGATACTTTTGGTGACTGCCGCTGGAGTGAGCTTACTTGGAATTCGGCCTAACCCAAAGTTTCCAGGAGATTGAACCAGATCTTCAGTCAAAGGCCCATCCCATTCCCGTAGAACGGGACGCACTGGGTCCAAGATCATCTTGCTCATATTCCCGGCATCCTCCAGGCGACCGTTGCTCTAAAAAACTGATACCGCTCACACCCCTCAGAAATCAGAATTGTAAGGACCCCTAGCCAAGGTAAAACGGGTAAAAGCATTAATCCCACAAAACCAAGCACAACCCGTGCCAGGACGACATGACGCAAGGGCCCCCACATGAGATGTGCGGATTTGGTTAACATGTCCGCTGCTGGTTTTTGAATCCGTTGCAAGAAAAGCAACTCCGATCCAACTTTTGCAATGAGTGCTAGTGATGTTCCCAAGA
>JBCCKK010000353.1:0-2877 GCA_039027395.1 Verrucomicrobiota bacterium
AAGCGTTTGAGGAGGGCTAGCAACGACATTGCCATTTTGCACGCTTTGGGAACCTCCAGGAGCTACGGTTGAACCCGCAACCGTTATTTGTCCTAGAACACCTGCTTGAAACTGGGCAGCGGAGCCATCTTGAGAAGCTGTTACCGTTAGCACTGAATCTTTGGACATCGTTACCGGTTGTCCAAGAATCACTAGGTCGAGCGATTGAGGAGATGAAGGATCTGGATAAATAATGAGTGTGTGCCTGTTATTTAGATCTTCACCAAAGGAAAGTTTGAATGCCTGATTATCTGCAGTGATCTTTTTTCCGATGCTTCCACTAGGAAGAGACATCAAACTCGCGCCAGAGGAGTCAACAATCGAAAGATTGTCATTTGCCTCTAAAACGAGGGATGTGGCCGCAAGAACCGAAGAGGAAAATGAAACTAGAGCAGCAAGAATGCAAGAAAGGGTAGTTTTCATACTAATTATAGTATGAACACGCTAAAAAAACAGGTCAAGCCGTAATACGCAGATGGTGGAAACGGTATTTATGCAAAAATGTGTAAAAGAATATTAAAGATGTCCGCGATCGATGGCTTCTTTTTCTAAACGATCCGCTTCTGCCTGACGCTGGCGTTCCGATTTCGTCATCCAGTCGTCCCAACTTTTTCCGAATGCCTTATCGTCACCAGAAAAGTGAACCGCTTTGATTTTGGATGCGGGTAGAGACTCATTGTTGGAGACGCGTTTAGACTCTTTAACGAATAATTCCACAACGTCCCTTTCCAAATCGAAATTGTGAACGAAGCCCTCAATTTGATCTCCGTTCTCCAGCTCAAGCGTTATATCGCCACGATAGTCGAAGGCATATCGAAGTGCCTCGTCAAGTAATTCGGGAGTGTTGGTTGGGTAGCTCTTTCCTTCAAATTCACTGCGACCGCTGCTAGGCTTCGGGCCAGATTTATCTGCTTGTGGCATTGGGCGTGTTACAGGTTTCGATCAATATTTCAGTGAATTGACCACTGTTCTACCAAATCCGCTCCAAGATCCAAAGGTATCGTCAACCGAGGATGCCTCATATCCGCAGTGAACCATGCAATCTTGACAGCGCTCTTCACCGCTCCGGTGGCCATATTTATCCCAGTCGGTGGTTTCCATCAGTTCTTTGTAGCTTCGAGCATAACCATCTTGCAGGAGATAGCAGGGGCGCTGCCAGCCGAAGATATTGTAAGTTGGATTTCCCCAAGGCGTACAGTCGTAGTCAACATTACCTTGTAAGAATTCTAGAAAATTTGGTGATAGATTGAACTTCCAAGACTTCTTGCGATCCATCAAAATCTCTGAGAAGAGTTGTTTTGTCCGATCTCGAGCTAGGAAATTCTCCTGATCCGGGGCTTTTTGGTAACTGTATCCGGGGGAGAGCATCATTCCTTCAACACCGAGCTCCATCATGTCATCAAAGAACCTCCTGACATTTCTAGGCTTCGCTTCATTAAAAAGTGTTGTGTTCGTCGTGAGACGGAACCCGCGCTTTAGGGCCTCTTTCATCCCAGCGTAAGCGGTGTCATAAGTTCCATCCCGGCATACGGCAACATCGTGATCCTCTTTAAGGCCATCCATGTGAACACTAAAGCTGAGAAACTTTGTTGGTTTGAAGAGATCGATTTTCCGTTTGAGGAGGAGAGCGTTGGTGCAGAGATAAATATATTTTTTCCGCTCAACAAGGCCTTCAACGATTTCCCCAATCTCGGGATGAAGTAGGGGCTCTCCACCGGGAATACTGACCATGGGTGCTCCACATTCATCAATAGCATCGAAGCATTGTTGCGGGGTTAGCCGTTTATTGAGAATGTGCTCCGGATATTGGATTTTACCACACCCTGCACAGGCTAAATTGCATCGAAATAGGGGTTCGAGCATCAGTACTAGAGGGTAACGATGGTTCTTCTTAAGCTTGTTTGTTAAAACATAGCTTGCAACAGTCCAGGCTTGTGAAACAGGAACGGGCATACTGAAAAACGCTAATGCCTTAGAACCTCTTGTCAATGAGAGGATAACTAAAATTTTACTCAGTCTAAATGTAATTTGTCTATAAGCATATCTTATGGGCCACCTTAGTGTTTGACGTCGGAAGCCAGGCACTTTAGTTCAGAAAACAATGCGGATAGCTGCGCTTCAAATTAACACCACGATTGGCGACTTTAAGGGCAACATTCGATTGCTTACCGATGGGTATCGAAAAGCAGTGGAACAGGGTGCAGAAATTGTTGTCGGTCCAGAGCTAGCCATCTGCGGGTATCCTCCGAGAGATCTTCTGTTCTACAACGATTTTCTTGAAGCGACTTCCAAGGCTGAAGCCTTTCTTGCTAAGGAAATCGGGAAAATACCTTTAATTGTCGGAAATGTTTCGAAAAGAAATAGCGGACCGGGAAAGTCGCTATGGAACTCGGCAGTTGTTATTGAAGAAGGAAAGGTTTCAGAGCGTGTTCACAAAAGTCTTCTCCCGACTTACGATGTTTTTGACGAAGATCGCTATTTTCAGCCTTCGTTCGAATCTCGCCCGATTAAACTCAGAGGAGTCCGGGTCGGAATTACTGTATGCGAAGATATATGGAATGACCCAGACTTTTGGCCAGATCGTTTATACAAATATGATCCGGTTCAAAATCTTATCGAACAAGGTGTCGATCTGTTGGTGAATGTGTCCGCCTCGCCTTGGCATATCGGAAAAGAGCGGATCCGTGAAGATATGCTCTGCCAGCTGGCTAAGAAAGTAGAGGTTCCGATCGTGCAAGCGAATGCAATCGGAGGGAATGATGAACTCGTCTTTGATGGGCACAGTATTGCCATTGATAAAAACGGAAAAACTCAAAAGATAGCTCAAGGCTTTAGAGA
>JBCCKK010000354.1:0-2874 GCA_039027395.1 Verrucomicrobiota bacterium
ATAATTCTCAAGATTCAGGCCTATTTAGGTGGAGTTTTTAATAATTCTGCTGTGTTCGATAGGTTTTATATCTACCTGAGCGAGCGTCCCAGAGAAATACACTCCAGAGATAGCTTTGAAACTTAATTTCAAAGTTGTGTCTCAAGAATTTCTCGACTCGTGATCCTGGGTATTCCCAGCGGATGTTTTTGCCTCGTGAGCGAAACTTTTCCCGGTTAATCGCAATCCAGATGCGATCATGTGTTTGAAGAAGATTCTGCAGTTGATCTAGAGAGTAAACAACCTGGGCATTGGCATTGCGGTCCACTAGCTTGCCGTCTCGAAGGTAGGTAAAATCAAATAAGAGAGGAAAGGCGATATCGTAGTCACTATGGCCTGTTTCGATGAGCATGCCGTGGGGATGGGGTTCGGTGGCGGCAACTTTGTCGCCAGGGCGGAGGTTGGCACGAATATACTGGAACGCTCCTGACGCATCTCCCAATATTTTAGTGTCGTAAGAATTCCAAATTCGCCAAGGAGACCAAGAGAGAAGAATAGCTAAATAGCTAATGCTAATGAAAAAGAACACCGTTCTCCGAAAGTTTGCGTAGAGACAAGGATGCGCCTGGATCTCCATGATTCGATGAAAGAGTCGGGGGATGCTTTGTAGGCCGTAGAGTCCGAGGATAATCCAAAGCGGGATTAGCCAGTAGAGATAACGAAGACTGTCTCCGGTAACCAGCAGGTTGGTCAGAATGATTCCCGAGAATACAAAAAAGTAGAGCCCGATCGTGTGAATGTTTGCCTTAAACAAGGCCGCAACTAATCCTAAAAAGAATAGAAGGCTGAGTCCTAGGTGGAGTCGTGAATAGCCAAGGAAAAGTGAAAAGTAATTCATTAAACTGCCAAAATTTGGGGCAAGTGTTGATTCAACGTTAGGTGAAATGCCTTCAAGGCGTGTCAATGTTCTCACTTTGAAGACAGTTAAATCAATAATCGTTAAAGCAACTACTGTAATGGAGATGAGAGCGAGTTTAAATTCATCTCCATAAGAGCGGTTTCGACATAGGATCAGATAGGCGCCTAATAGCTGGAAACAGAAAATGATACTTAACTCCTGGCTAATAATCGTAAGGAATAAGCTGATGATGCACCATTGTCGATAAGCAGAGGTCCCCCCTTTGTCCAAAAATCCAAGATGAAAAAGGTAGATGGTAAGGATATAAAAAAACTGCTGTTGTTGGTAAAAACGGCCTATATGAGCCGTATAGATGAGGAAGGGGTGAAGGCTATAGACAATGAGGGCTCCGTAAGCTAACCACGAATTTTTAAATAGATGATTCGTTAAACGATAAGTTAACCAGCCTGTAGCAACCCCGAAAGCCACGGACAGTAGCCGAATAGACCAGAGGTTTTCTCCAAACACAAAGATAACAGCACCCGACAAATAATGGTACAGGGGGCTACGAGTATACCAAACAGACTCGCTATATTGTGGGATTCCTTTCTGAGCGATTGCGCTAGAAGCTTGTATAGACGCGTACTCATCATCATCTACCGGATGAAAATCAAGGTCGTTTGCACGGAGGAAGAAGCATAAAAATAAGGCGAGCGTAATAAGGAGAGGCCAATAGCGTGTTGTGGGTAGCTGCTGTATGCCTGTAAGAATTCCACTTTTACCATTTTTTTGTTCGAAGATGGTGTGAAAGTGGAGGGCCCAGCCGAAAGCCAGGCTTCCAATGCTAAGAATCGTCACCCAGAACCAAGTTGACTGGGATTGTAGCCAAAGTCGTTCTGCGCGCTCGGCAAAGGAAAACTGCAGAAGAAGAATACTCCCGATCAAAGTGATAGGAAGGATGAGAAGTAGGCAGTAGCGAATTCTTAATCTGTGTTCGCTATCACCTGGTCCGCTTTCGTTTTCAGATTTGTTCCTGTCCCGAAAAAATGCTTTCAATATTGGAAGGCAAAGTGCGGCAAGAATCAAAAATGAAGCTATCGTGCAAAGGGCAAACGACAAAAGTTTAACTCGTTGCGAATATCTAAATCCCTGAAATTTCAGAGGGGGTCTTTTTGAGAGTGTATTATAGGTAACCGGTTTGGTAACGACTGCTTCAGCGGAGTTTTTTAAACCCGATGACGATTTGGACCAAGTAGTCCACCCTCTTCCTGAGCGAAAGTTTATTTCTCTTCCGTCATGCAATTGGACAATGGCGTCCAAAGCAAAGCGTCCCTGCCATAATGGACTGCTGTGACTCTCCATTGAGAGCATTCGGATTCGGATTTGATTTTGTCCGTTGCGCAGGAGGTTGTTGATTGCGTAGGCATTGAACTCCTCTCGATTTCTATCGCCTACTAACGAGAGTGGTGTTCGGGATCCTGGGCGGTAGTCTGAGAACTGAGCTGGTTGTCCTGCGCTTTGAGGGGAGTCTGCTTCGCCGGGGCTTCCTTGTCGGTTCGCTGCTGAGGGGCGTTCTCGAGTGCGATTTAGGGAGTTTTCGTAGGGTCGAAAATCATTGATCGTTGGGTCGCTGTGTCGAGGGGATTCAAATGCTTGACCAACGGAATGAAATCCAACTTCGTCGGGATCGAGAAGTTCTGGTTTTACAATGATATCCTTGGCACGTTGAGAACTGAGGACCCATTCTCCTCGGTCTAGAGCTGGCAGGCTTTGATTCTCGGAATTAAGTCGGCGACCATTTATAAATATATCGTACGAGCGGTTGCTGAGTAGTCTGACCGTAGCGATGTCAACGTTTCCTGGAATGTTCCAGGTAGTTTCAAACCAATGGTCCAAAGAGTCACTCGATCTAGGGGTGTATAGCCCTTCAGGTCGAAAAGGAGTCTTAAAGACATGCTCAGGGACATAGCTGAGAAGGCGCTTGGGGGGGGGGGGGG
>JBCCKK010000355.1:0-2864 GCA_039027395.1 Verrucomicrobiota bacterium
CAATTAGGATCTTTTGAGCCACTCCAAGCTGCTCTGCTCGTTTATCAATTTCTTGAGCCAATTTCAAAGACTCGACCGAATGAATCAAATCAAACGAGTAAACCGCTTCCTTAACCTTATTGCGCTGCAATCCACCAATGAAATCCCATCTAATACTGGTAGGGAGAACAGGGATCTTTTCTCGTGCTTCTTGAATCCGATTTTCGCCAAATCGCTTGATACCACACTCGATTGCTTCTTGGATTTTTTCTGCCGATTGCTTTTTTGTAGCAGGAAGTAAAACGACATCTTCCTCGGGGCGACCGCATTTATTCAGCGATTCCTCCATCTTCTGATGAATCAGTGCTAGTTTTTCTGAAAATTCGCTTGGCATATGTTAATTAGTTAAATTTCGGTTCTCAGTAACAGATTATCAACTTGACTAATAATAAGTATAACTTATCACGGTAGTATGCAAATTGAATCGTTTCGAGTTTTTCGCGATTTAGTCGAGTCTCAGAGTTTTAGTAAGGCTGCTCAGATGAACGATATCACCCAATCTGCAGTCAGCCAGCAGATTCGAGCGATGGAAGAACGATTTCATATCCCATTGATCGAGCGAAGCTCCAAGCGTTTTGCCCTGACTCGGGAAGGCGAGTTGCTTTATCAAACCAGCAAAGAAATCATCGTTAACTTTGATACGCTCCAGCATCAGTTCAACGAAATGCGTAATATCGTATCTGGTAATATCCGTATTGCTACGGTTTACAGTATTGGCCTCCACGAGCTACCTCCTTACCTGAAAAGCTTCTTGAAGGAATTCCCAAACGTCAATGTGCACGTTGAATATCGCCGTTCCAACCAAGTTTATGAGGAAGTTCAAGCCGGAACCTGCGACTTGGGACTTGTCGCTTTTCCGTCTCACAAAAAAAATCTCAAGGTCGAATCCTTCAAGAAAGACCGCCTTGTCGTCATTTGCTCCCCTGCCCATAAAATGGGAAGCTTGCAGCATATTGACGTTTCCGACCTATCCGATTGTAAATTTATCGGATTTGAACCTGATATCCCAACTCGTCGAGCTGTCGATAAAATGTTCCGAGACTCCGGAATTGATCCGAAACCGGTTATGGAGTTTGATAACATCGAGACGGTGAAACGTGCGGTAGAAATCGATGCTGGTATCTCGATTGTACCGAGAGCAACCGTCGAACAGGAAATAAAATCGGGTAGTCTGAAAGCTCTCGAATTTAAGAACAAACCCTATCATCGACCGCTAGGCATGATTTATAAAAGTGGGCGGGTTCTTTCCCCAGCTCTGAAGCGCTTTCTAAAAACGCTTAAGGAGCACATCAACCCCTAAATCCGGACATATCGTTCAGATTTTCATGTGACAACCGTGTCCGCATGGTGTCTAATGAACCCATGACCGAAGCGCCTGCTGACATCAAAGAAAAAATTATTGCTTACATGGAGAGCAATGGTCTGCGGATAACGAATCAGCGCAGAGCCATTATTGATGCAGCATTTAGCACACAAGATCATTACACGGCCGAAGAGCTACTCGAACGGGCCAAGAAAGTAGATGCCTCCGTCTCACGAGCTACCATCTACCGAACTCTCCCTGTTCTTGTTCAAACGGGGTTACTTCGAGAGTTGGATCTGGGTAAAGACCAAAGCTATTACGATCCAAATTACGCAAAGCATCCTAACCATAATCACATCATCTGCACCGATTGCGGTAAAATCGTTGAATTTGAAGATCACTGTCTCGATGTGCGAGAAAGTATTTTGGTTAAGAATCTGGGCTTTTTACCTGGGAATGTTCAGTTACGCATTGAGGGATCATGCGAACAATGGAAAAAAAGTGGATCGTGCCCAAGGCGCGTTCAGGAAAGAGCTTAACTCACGTTGTCAGATCGGTTTGAACTGTGCCGAAATCCTTGGGCGATCGGTAAACGTCGCCCTGATCCAAATGCCTTGCTAGTCACCTTGATACCGGGAGCTGCTTGTCTGCGTTTGTATTCATTGATATCTACTTTTCGAATCAACTCGGTAACGAGCTGAGGATCGTGACCACCCTCTGCAATCTGATCAACAGTTTGATTTCCGACAACATATCGATCTAGAATATCGTCTAGAACATCGTAGGGAGGTAACGAATCCTCATCCTTTTGATCGGGACGAAGTTCCGCACTTGGAGGTTTTTCGATTGTATTCCACGGGATCACCTCTCGATTTCGATTTAAAAACTTCGAAAGGCGATACACCCATGTTTTAGGAAGGTCGCTGATAACAGCCAAACCGCCACACATATCCCCATACAGCGTGCAATATCCAGCCGCAAGTTCAGACTTGTTACCAGTCGTCAGCAACATTTTGCCCGTCTTGTTTGAGACTGCCATGAGCGTTAATCCCCGAAGGCGAGCTTGGACGTTTTCTTCCGTCACATCGCGCTGGTATTCCTTAAACAATGGCGTCATTTGTTCAAGCAAGGACTCGAACGCAGGTTGAATTGGAATAAGGTGCGTTTCGATGCCCAAGGTCTCGGAGAGTTTCTGAGCATCCTCGATGCTTCCCTGGCTAGAAAACTCTGTTGGCATTAACAAACCCGTGACATGCTCAGCGCCCAGAGCTTCAACTGCAATTGCAGCTGTGAGTGCCGAATCGATACCCCCACTCAATCCAAGAACCACGTCGCGAAACCCGCACTTCCGAACATAGTCTTTGGTCCCAAGCGTTAGAGCATCGAACAATTGTATCTCATCCGATCTATTCGGTGTATTCTCTCTGTTAACTGAATCCACAGAATCAAACGAGGCTAGCAAAACCTCTTCTCAAAAGATAGCTCAAGGCTTTAGAGAAGAGGTTTTGCTAGCCTCGTTTGA
>JBCCKK010000356.1:0-2862 GCA_039027395.1 Verrucomicrobiota bacterium
ATCGAGAAACAAACTTCTAAAGTAAACACCCACTCTTTAGTGGGCTTTTGTTGCATTTCAGCAACACTTTCGAAAGAAACAGCATCAATCTAGTTCTGGTGCAGCATCATGAAGTTGCTGGGAAACGATCGAGCGTCCGCTGGACTCGATACAGGATTCAGGATCACGGGATCAGGCATCCGTTCTTCAAGAAAGTCGCCCCACCACTGCATCAAAGATCTTCTCTCATCAAGATACTCTGCCCTGTTGTAGGCCGCCCTGACTTTGTTCCTTTCCATATGAGCAAGCTGCCTTTCGATCGCGTCACGATTGGCACCATTTTCATTTAAGACAGTCGAAAACAGAGACCGAAAACCGTGCCCGACGATACGACCTTTGTAGCCCATTCTGTGTATCATGTGATTGATCGTGTTTTCGCTCATGACTTCGTGGGCGCCTCGCTGCTGATTCGGAAAGAGCCACTCAGAACTCCCAGATAGTTTCTGAAGCTCACCCAGCAGAGTTGCCAGCTGATCAGACATCGGAACCAGATGCTCTGAACGCATCTTCGTGTTTTCGGCTGGTATGACCCATTCTCTCCTTTCGAAATCGATATCGACCCATCGGCTCCGTCGAAGCTCCCCCGTCCTGAGAGCCGAGAAAAGAAGCAGATGAAAGGCTAGCTTGTTCTGCTCGGTCGTGCGCAAGCAGCTGAGTGCTGAGAGGAACTCAGGAAGTTCTCGAGCGCTAATGGTGGGGTGATTGGTTTCACGATAGGGTCGCAGAGCACCGGAAAGCCCAAGAGTAATGTTGTGGGTCACGCGTCCCGTGATAATTGCATGATTGAAGATCGCTCCGCAAAGCTGCAAACATCTCTTAGCTGAATAGACCGCACCTGTCTTCTCAACCTCCTGAATCACAATGAGAAGCTCAATCGGTAGGATCTCATGAATGGGACGACGCCCTAATTTTGGAAACAGGTGATTCTCAAGCCGTCTAGTCACACGATTCAAATGCCTCTCTGACCAAATTCCGCTGTTTCTCTCCAGCCATTCCTTAGCCACAGAACCGAACGAATTTTTATCCCGAAATACTGCAAGAAGCTTCTCCTCTTTGCGAGCTGCACTCGGATCTTTCCCGCCAGCAAGTAGTCGCTGCGCCTCCAGCCTTTTGTTTCTCGCATCAGCAAGGCTGACCTGAGGATATTTCCCAAACGTCACTGACTTTTCTTTATTTGCGAATCGATATCGAAACTGCCAGTGCTTCGAACCGTTCGACCTTACGAGCAGATAGAGCCCCTCGCCATCCGCAATCTTGGTGGTTCCTTTTGGTGAAATCGAATTCCTGACTTTTGCATCGGTTAGGGGCATGTAAATCAAAATAGCGAGCAATGCTTTTTAACGGAAGAGCAACTTCAAAAATACCCGCATTTCTACCCTAAAATCAGAGGTATTTTATGGGTCTCCTCCGAACGCCAACGGAAAAATATTGCATTGCAATACTCCCTGAAACGCAGGCTCACAAATGTCTGCAGGCACCTCTGTAAACCTTAACGGAAATTAACGGGCGAGGCCGGTGACGGAATCGAACCGACCGCATAAGTTATTGAATCTGCAGGAAAATTTCTCACCCCATTCCAAAAACACCCACAATTCTACCCCTAAACCTAACACTGTGACATTCCGGCAACAAAAAACCGCCTCCAGAGGAATCCGAAGGCGGTTCTTTTGTGCGAAGTGGTGTTTCGTCAGTGAATCGAAATAGAATCGACTTTCTGAAGTCTGATCTCTTCTATCACCCTTCTGATGTCATCGACATCCCAGCAAACGGCTCGTCTTGAGTTTGGCACAGGATACGATTCCGGAAAGACTCCATCCCGGATTCCCTGATACCACTGAGTCTTTTTCACAGGCACATGCTTCAGGACCTCATCTAGCTTGATAAATCCCTCACTTGGTAACGTTGGTGTCATTCCCCCTCCTTTTTATCAGTGACAGGTTGGAATATAAGTCCACCAAAGTGTTTAGGGAAGTGCTTCAGAAATCGGCTCACTTGGTGCAGCATTGACTCTTCGCCTCTTACTCGTTGGTCATAGAAATCGCTTCTCTTGTTCTATACCTATTCCCTTGTTGACTTTCCGGGAAAGCTTCCTTTCTCACAATTGAGAGCTTTTCGCCAGGAGAGCCTAACATTGCTACTCTCAAAAATGAAAATGCCGCTCAAGCGTCTTGACGTGACAGTAAAATTATGGTATTTATTGAAATTACTACAAGCGTATTATTTTTCTCTTCACCCCTCAACTATCGCTAATCTCATGGACTTCTTGCTGAGCTTGATCCGGTCTTTCCCCGGAATGGTAACAATCACAAAAATCCTTAAAAAGCTTTGGGAGCAACAACCAACAGCCATGATTCTACTTGCCGCCACAGCTCTAATCTCACTGATGGTAATCATCGTTTTGCCGAAAGATGAGATTGATAGAAAGGCCTTTGAAGCTACACAGGAGCTTCGGATTGACTTCTTAACTTCTAGAGCAATGATCATGCGAAATGATTCAACTCTGGATCGTGTCTACCAAGAACTCGAACATTTGAAGTCAGAGGTGGGCGATTCAATTCATGAGGTCGCAGAATTGAAGTCCCAGTCGGCAGTTTCGAAACCAATTCTCGTGAAGATAGAGAGACTGTTGCATCAAGCAAACGCAAGTCTTGCTGCGCTCGCGCCCCAGAAACAGAAAGGAGCGAACAACTCCTTCGAAGAGTTGCAGCTGAAGTGTTCAGAAACCCTTGAAGATTGGGCGAGACGCTTGGAAAAACTCGAATAACTCCGAGGGAATTCCGCTACGAATATTGGCGAAAGAAATCTCGTGCTGCTGTTAGCGCC
>JBCCKK010000357.1:0-2850 GCA_039027395.1 Verrucomicrobiota bacterium
AGGTGTTTTTTGGAGTGGGAAATCCCTTCACCGGCGAGTGCATTAAAATTCTCGCCGTGAGCAATACCCGCAACCATTTCGTCATGATTTCCCATTATCAGTGGACAGCCCAATGTCTGCACCAGCTTGAGCGATTCCCGTGGTGCTGCATTGTAGCCGACGACGTCTCCCAGACAGATGGGATGGGTAATCTTTTGCTCCTTCATATCCTTGAGCACCGCCATAAAGGCGTCGACGTTGCTGTGGATATCGCTGAAGATTGCGTATTTCTTGTTTGCCATGTTCCCTCTTAACCCTCAGCCGAAGATGGGAGTTGAACCCACGACCCACGCATTACGAATGCGTTGCTCTACCACTGAGCTACTCCGGCAGGAAAGCATTTATTGTCTCAACAGTCGGGCTGTTGGCAATTCAAAATTGGCCTCTGTATTCTTCGAGATAACTGAGATAATAAGAGGCAGGTTTCGGCTCAAATGGTGGATAAACATTCGCAGCGTAATTTTCCTTGAAAGGAGAGGCAAAGAATTCCGGTAAAGGTAACCATTCCGGCTGCCCCAAACACCAGGCCAGATCTTCAGCTGCGAACGCACCATTGGCCCAGTGCAGACGTAGCTCCTTATCCGTATAGGGGCCTGCCTCGTGACCATCTTTGATGACAAATATACGCATCACTAACCTTTTATATTGTGCCACACGCTAGGCCTGCTGCAACCTCGATTAATTAGCAGATCAGCCACGAAAGATTTGACTTAAGCTGTACAGTCTTAAAATAAAAGAAAATGATTGAGATTACTGAACAAGCGGCACAACAAATACAGATTTTGGTAGAAGATTCCGGGACCCCCGACGCAGGACTGCGCATATTCATCGAACGTGGAGGTTGCTCCGGCTTGCAGTACACGATGCAGATTACCGAACAGCAGGATGATGATCAGCAAATCGAATCACACGGAGCCAAGGTATTTCTTGATAAAGAAAGTGCAGGCTACCTCAAGGGCTCAACGATAGATTATTCAGACAGTCTGAGTTCTACCGGGTTCCGCATTCAGAACCCGAATGCCAAGCAAACCTGCGGATGCGGCACCTCCTTCCAAGCCTAGATCATTCCAATTGCTATAAACTTACAGTAGACTCCAGACCGCTTTTGATAGCCAACGACAATGGATTTCCGGATTGCCCAGGCTAGTTTTCTTTCATTTTGTTTAATCATCCTAACCTCCTGCCAGCAGGCTCCCCCTTCACTCGATCTTAAAGAATACCCACTTCCAAAAGATGTTGAAAGCGTCTCTACACGAGATGTAGATACCGGAGGAATTTTCATTCGCGCTGAATTGGGTGAACTAGCGACCCTCAATCCAATGGTTGCTGAGGATCGTTCCTCCTCAAATGCAATCAAACTGATGCTAGGCTCACTTGTTGAATACAACTGGGTCACCGAAGAAAGCATTCCAGGTCTAGCAAAGTCGTGGACAATCAGCGAAGATGGCAAGACCTTTACCTTTTCCCTACGCGAAGGCCTACGCTGGAGCGATGGCCACCTCTTTGATGCCGATGATGTCCTATTCTCGTATCAAGCTTATATGGACGAGCGATTTCCCAACCGTGGCCGATTCCAATTGCTTATTGATGGGCAATTCCCGAAATTTGAAAAGATCGATGACCTCACTGTGCGTATTATTTCGCCCAAGATTTACGCTCCGTTTTTGATCTTTATCTGTGGAATGGAGATCATGCCTGAACATATCCTTCGCCCCGCTTTTGAAGATGGTACTCTTCTCAAGGCATGGAGCATTGGAACCGCCAAAAACAATCCAAACATGATTGTGGGAACGGGTCCCTACCTTCTAGAAAGCTATAAACCCGGCGAACGTATCGTTTTTGTGAGAAATCCAAACTACTACAAGGTGGATCAAGATGGAAACCGACTTCCTTACATGGACCGCATCATCTCGCATATTTTCCGCGACGTCCGCACTCAAACCATCGCCTTCAGCCGTGGACTTACCGACGCCGAGAGCATTCAACCCACGGACTTAGGATGGGTTCAAATGAGCTCCGAAAAATTTGACTTTAAGATTCTCGAACGAGGGCCAGCTCCTTCAACAAGCTTCATCTGGTTCAATCTGAATCCAGGCAAAAACAAAGACGGCAAACCTTTTGTCGATCCCAAGAAGCTAGCCTGGTTTCAAGATGTTCGATTCCGGAGAGCCGTCTCGTATGGCGTAAACCGCAAGGGGATCATTGATGGCGTCCTCTTCGGTCGAGGCGTGGAGCTAGTTTCGATGACATCGCCCGCAAACAAAAAGTGGTTTAATCCTAATGTGAGGCGATACCCTTACGACCCCGAAAAAGCACGAAGCCTACTTATTGAAGCCGGATTTCGTTATGACAATCAGGGCAAACTATTCGACACAACAGGCAATCGAGTTTCTTTCAAACTCGAAACTAACAAAGAAAGTAACACCCGAACCGATATGGCCACTGTTTTCAAAGAGAACATGGCGGAACTAGGTATTGAAGTGGAACTCAGGTTTGTTGACTTCAATTCATTTATTGTGTCCATCTCAGACTCCTTCGAATACGAAGCAGGTTTGCTAGGATTCGGCGGTGGGGTTTCGGACCCGCATGCAGGAAAAGACATTTATATGAGTGGAGGACGGCTCCACCAGTGGTATCCAGAGCAACCTACGCCTGCCACTCCTTGGGAGGCTGAAATTGACAAGCTGATGATTGAACAAGGTTCGACTCTCGATTTTACAAAACGCAAAGCGGCATTCGATCGCGTACAGGCACTGATTGCAGAGCATGTGCCCGTTATTCCCTTAGTTACCCCAATGGGATATGTCGGCA
>JBCCKK010000358.1:0-2846 GCA_039027395.1 Verrucomicrobiota bacterium
GACCAAGGAGAGCAGGGATAAGTTGGAAGAACGTTTTCTTAGCGTTCACAACCATGAACCTGATCCAAAGACCCAGGCACTTCGGGATCAAATTCACTCGATGCGAAGTAGCTGGATCTATCGAGACCGGAGACTGTTCATAACCCCATTAAGCTATCCAGTCTTTGCAACACCCTACTTTTACGATTCGACGATCTATCGAAATTATTATTATCCGGCTCGCAAGGTTTATTCGGATTCTACTCTGAAAATCGATATACGATTCTAGTATCCTTATAAGTTCTATGTTTTGTGAAGTCGATTGTTCCAAAAATTAGTTTCGTCATCCCTGCCTACAACGAGGCTGAATATTTACCACAGACGCTTTTGACGATCAGGCGATCAATGGTTCCGATTAAAGATTTCGATTACGAAATCGTTGTCTGCGACAATAACTCAACGGACGACACCTATTCGGTTGCAGAAAAATATTCTGATCGTGTTGTTCATGAATCGAAACAACAGATAGCCCAAGCGAGGAATACCGGGGCATCACACACATCAGGCGATTGGTTGATTTTTTTAGATGCGGACACTCAGGTTAACCCCCGTCTGATGCTAAATGTAGCTTCACGCATCCGGTCTAATCGGTTTGGTGCCGGAGGAAGCCTTGTTGAGTTCGATTTAAGCCCACTTCCCCTGATCCCAAGTATTGTTGTGCAGATGTGGAACCTAGCGTCTTACGTCACGGGCTGGTCAGCGGGTTCATTCCTTGTATGCCGAAAAGTAGCTTGGAAAGAGCTAGACGGTTTTAGTAGCAAATACTATGCAGGAGAGGAGCTCGACTTTTCCCAACGTTTAATTCAATGGAGTAAGGCACGCCAACTAAAGACTTTCACCGAGTTAGAACACACAATCATAACTTCCTCCCGGAAAATAACTCATTACAACACATTCGAACTTCTATCTCAATTTAGTCTTCTCCTACCAGGAGCAATGATGTCCCAGAAGGCGTGCAATTTCTGGTATCAGCCTAGAGGCCGCTGAAGATTGAATCTTAGTACTTAGACTCGATCTCTTGCCGCTGAAGACTGTCCCAAAGTTTTGCTGGTATCATTCCGATTAACATCAACATAACCTGGGAAAATACAAATGCCATCAGCCAAAAGAAGGCCTGATCCATAAACCCATAGGAATGGAGGCCAATTCCCAACATGTTTGTTCCAAACCAAGACCAAGCCGTGACAATATTTCCGAAGACGGCGAGCACCATCGTTCCTTGACGTTTAACAAGCTTACCCCAGCGTGCATGGAGAATAATTGCATTCCAAAGGACAATCAGTAACGCCCCATTCTCCTTAGGATCCCAACCCCAAAACCGTCCCCATGACTGATCGGCCCAGATACCCCCTAAAACAGTTCCTACGAAGCTAAATAAGAGTGCAAAACATACGATACCAAACACCATACGCTCCAGTGCTTCTGCCGTCTTTCTATCCAGCGTTCCTGTAAAGAAACCTCTCAAGATGAAGATTGCCGCAAGAAATCCAGCAAGAAACGTTGCGGAGTAACCCAATGTTATAATAACAACATGGGTTGCTAGCCAAAAGTTGGTGTCTAGCACAGCTTGCAGCATGGCCATTGTATCTCCATCACCAGCAAGATTGTGAGCAACAATAAGAGTTAAGAACCCTAAGGAAGCGGCACACGCTGAACCGAGCCCGTTTTTAAATAGACGCTCTAAAACTACGCCGATGACAACACCACCCCAACCCACAAACAAAGCCGATGAATACAGATTGGTTACCGGCGGCCTCCCTTGAATTACCATTCTCAAAATTAATCCGGCAGTGTGCGCGATCAGTGCTACCACAATAATCCAGTAGGCGAGACGATTTAAAGGAATTTCCCACTTCAACCACGATACAAGAACAAGTAAGAACGCGAAAACATATAGAACACTTGATCGATAAAATACTTCAGAACGATTAAACGCAGCTTCTAGCGAAGATTTACTAGTTATCTCTGGTGACTTCTTTTCAACGGCCGAATTCAGGGCAGTTGCAGTTTCCGAAAAGTCCTCCCAATTCTCAGACCGATAGTATTCCGCAAGTTTTGCATAGTATTCGATAATCGCAGGGTGTTGAGAAATCATTGCCGATCGGACCAATCCGTCCCATATTGTGAACCAATCCTGATTTGGGTCCTTCGTAGGAACGGGTCTGACCAAGGATACTTTACCCAGACCCTGATATTTTGCAGCAATTCTTAAAAAACGCTGAAATGAGTCATCTTGGAAGTTCTCTTCTTTCTGATGCTTTTTAAAAGCCTTCACACCCCCGGAACTCCACTCGCCAAAGACTTTCAACTCCTCTTGAAGCGAATAGGTATCTGGTGGAAGAATCGATCTTTTGATTCCTTGATAAAGGTTCAGATTCCTCATCAGTTTCACAATCGCTCGTTGATAAGGACTCCGTAACTGTGCCTCTATTTTTTCGGCGGCTTGAACTTGCTTCGTTAGTTCCTGAATTGAACCTCGAATCGAATCGAACGAAAAATACTTTTGCTCCCCCTCTCGATCTCCCAAAAGGACCCGAACATCAGGATGCATCACCCGAAAGACATAGCGTTCATCCGCAGCCTCGGGACTGAAAACAAGTTCTGATAGCCAAGCAATCGCAGGCAACTTTCCATCGTCCGTGCGAAATGATTGCTTCTCGTAGATCATTAACAGACTATTACGAGCCAAAGAATCCCATGGCTTGTATCTGCCTTCTTCTAAAACCGGAATATTGCCAAAGGCTTTGAGTGCCTTGAGCTGATCCGATGCACAGCTTTGAGATGCCGGCATAAAAAGGAGTAACCCA
>JBCCKK010000359.1:0-2845 GCA_039027395.1 Verrucomicrobiota bacterium
ACGAGGTCCTGAAACGACTCCCCTTGTATGCTTCCAACCCAAAACAAGGACAGAACAATAATAGCTGTAAATATACTTTTCATTTTCGATTTTTGAATACTCCCTTCCAATTCATTTTCTTGTTCGCAGTTTAATACATCCGAGGAAACGCCCAAAACTTCAGCATTCAAGCAACGTTTGCGACTAGTGAACTCTTCCCCATAAATCACTGATCAAATTAAACGAGTCTTAGTGATAGAGACTTTTCTGATAAAAATCAGTTATAATTGAAGATAATTTTTGTAACGAGTCCATGACAAGCCTCTAAAGCGCCTCTCTCACATTTTTCAGCTTGGCTTTCCTCCAACTTCCGAAAGAATCAAAGAATGGAGTCGCACGAAATCCTTAAAAAGGCATGTAAGTTTCTTGGCAATAAATACGTCGCCGATAAGATGGGGATTTCCAATTCTCTCATGTACAAATGGACCCAACCCCAGGGAGAACTGGGCAGCGGGAGCCGTAACCCGTTAGACCGTACCTGCCGGCTGATGGAAATCACCGAAGATCGGAACATCATTGAATGGCTCTGCCATGAAGCAGGTGGCTTCTATATCGATGATCCCGAAGGATCAGCTACCGACCGAATTTTATACCCAGCCATGAGCGAAGTCCTACGTGAATTCGCCCAAATGCTCGCCGCTTTAACGAAAGCCAGTGAGGACAATCAAATCAACGCAAAAGAAGCAGAACTCATTCGCAAACATTGGGAACACGTTAAATCTGTTTCTGAGGGATTCGTTCAAGCCTGCGAGGCCGGACAATTCAATAATCTCAAAAAGACTGAAAAATAGGCCTCTATTGGACTTCCTGCATTGCTACCAAATCAGGCATTTTAAAAGGCCATGGATACAGCAAAGTCTAGGACGGTTGCATTTTTGACATCGATTACGCCCCTCTGCCGACACTCCAAAAAGATTAACACCCGCCCGCTTCTTTAACAAATCGATTGAAAATATAGCGGTCTTACTCGATTGATTGTGATTCCTCTTTCGGATTTTATTGCTCGGACTCCAGAATCCTGTCTAAATTCGTTTTGATGAATGCACAAGAGGAACGCACCTACGCTAAAGATGATGTCATCTTCAGTCAGGACTCACGTCCCGATGGGGTGTACATTGTAAAAGATGGCCTGGTGCAAATTTTTCATACCATTGAGCAGGACGGAGAACAAAACGAAGTCGAGCTTGGTCGTGTTGGAGCGCGAGGCATGTTTGGAGAAATGGGAATTATCGACCACCAACCCCGGAGTGCATCCGCTCGAGCACTCGGCCCAACAACCGTTGTCTTCATTAGCAAGGCCGACTTTCAGAAACATATCAACGATCTTCCTCCTTGGATTGCTATCCTGATTAAAACCTTTGTCTCACGCTTGCGGGAAGCCAACTACCGCCTTTATGAAGTTTTAGAGAACTGCAATCAGAGCTCGCAAGTCGATGTCCAACCACACGATGAAATCATTCTCGGAAAAGGAGATGAAGACGGCGATGGTGCACAGGTGCTTCGGGAATTGGATCAGTAAACGTTAGACAAGCGCTAGCGTAAATAAGCCTTCTTCTCCGCACGCGGAGACCCGAGAATCGATCACTTGAAAGCCATGCTGTTTTACCGCTTCTTTAAAAGTATCTAGCTTAAAGCGATAGCTCGCGAAGAGTCGCAACTGTTCCCCGCTAGCCAGCTTCTTACTTACATCTCCATAGCGCATTGTGTCGTTTTCCTCTGCTGTCACAAAAGCTTCTAAAGAATACCCCCAAGTTGTCTTGACGACATTCCAATCCAAATGAAAGTTCTTTTTTTCCAGGGCAACTAAATCTAAAGCAAGTGTTAGCCAAGACTCCGTCTCTTTATTTGCATACTGGGAAAGAATCTTCGAGCGCGTTTGTTCTCGCTCATCCGGAATCAAATTGGCACCAATTACCAAAAGGTCCTCGGGTTTCATCTGTTTCTTTATTTGTTCAAAAAAGCGTTGGGGTAAGTAGTTCGGAAGAATCCCAAAACATAAAAAGCAGGTTCTTTCAGTTCCCAGAAAGAAAGGGTCTTCGCTTTTAACAGCATCAAAGTCACAGACCGCTCCGCTTACCTTCCATGAAGGCAACTGATCAACGAAGCGAGCAACAGCTTCCGCAACCAGATTTGGAGAAAGATCGATTGCAAGATACCCGAGCGGACCTCTAATCGCCTCTAGTTGACTTCCAACAAGAAGATCTTTCTCTCCCGTACCGCAGCCAATACTGACCAAACGGGTGATTCCAGCGGGAATTGCTGCAGCCAAATCAATTAGGCCCTTCCGATAGAGTTCCTTAACTGGGTTATCATGATGAATTGGAGCATGCGTCTCAAATACGGCGCGCCATCGATTCGCTTGCTCATTGGTTTGATAGTGAAATGCAGGAGGAACATTGTTATCGAGTAGTTCCTTCGCCCAACGTGCAACTAACGCTTGATCGGTACGATTTAAGTGCCATTGAATGGAGAGCCAATTGTCGTCGGAATTCACGGATTTTTTGTTCTAGCCTGGAAACACTACGGACACAAGTAGCGCGGCCACATCCGGCAATCAACTGCAAATGTTTAGGCTTTTCTAGGGCCTTCGCTCGCTTACACTTAAAAAATGTCGTTTTTAACTAACCGACTTTTGATCACGAGTCTACTTGGAATCTTTACGATTCCTATAACTTCTACAGTTCAAGCACAGCGCGACCGTCCTCCCATTGACGACCTCTGCGCTAAGTTTTCCCGAAACTTTGCAATAATCGCACAAAATATCGACGATGCGGATGTTAAAGAAGGCGTTGAGGCTCTCATTGGC
>JBCCKK010000360.1:0-2831 GCA_039027395.1 Verrucomicrobiota bacterium
GCTCCTGCTGCTGCTCCTGCCCAAGCCGCGGCTCCTCAGGCTGCTGCGGCTCCCAATAGCGCCGCCGCTGACTTTCTTTTACAATTTAAACGCAGTCTTCTTCCGTATCTGATCCAACGGATCGATCCTCAGCTGCTAAATAGTGGCCAAGAAGAGCAACTGAAGCAAACGATTGAGCAACTGATCGACGAAAAGCTGGCTGTAGAGAAAATTCCAATCGGTAAACAGCTTCGAGACAAGTTGATGTTCGATGTGGTCAACGAAATGATTGGTTTCGGTCCGCTCGAAGAGCTTTTTGGAGACCAGACCATTTCAGAGGTTATGGTAAATGGTCACCATACAATCTTTGTTGAGCAAAGTGGTAAAATCCAACTTTCGCCGGTTAAGTTTGTAGATGAAGCGAGCTGCCGACGAGTCATTGACAAGATTCTTTCGCCTTTGGGTAGGCGTGTTGATGAATCGAGCCCAATTTGTGATGCTCGTCTTCCAGATGGTTCTCGGGTGAATGTGGTTGTTCCACCTTGTGCTTTGAATGGACCGACAATTACCATTCGGAAGTTCAGTAAAAACAAGTTGACGATGGAAAAACTCCAAGAGTTTAAGGCGTTATCGAAAGGGATGGCGATGTTCCTTCAAGCTTGTGTCCGTGGGGCTCTTAACATTGTTGTGTCAGGGGGGACGGGATCCGGAAAAACGACACTCCTAAACGCTCTTTCCGGTTACATTCCCAATGGGGAACGAATTATTACGATTGAAGATGCTGCCGAGTTAGCTCTACAGCAGGATCACGTAGTGCGCCTCGAGTCTAAACCCCCTAATATTGAAGGGAAGGGCGAGGTTAGTATTCGAGATTTGGTTAAAAGTTCTCTGAGAATGCGTCCTGACCGTGTTGTAATTGGTGAGTGTCGAGGCGGGGAAGCTCTCGATATGATTCAGGCGATGAATACGGGGCACGATGGGTCCTTGACAACAACCCACGCTAACACCCCTCGAGATGCTTTGGCACGGATTGCAACCTTGGTTTTGATGGCTGGTGTGGATTTGCCTGAAAAAGCCATCCGTGAGCAGATCTCAAGTGCAGTTCATATGTTTGTGCAGACGGCGCGCCTGCAAGATGGATCTCGTCGAATTACCCACATCACGGAAGTGCAAGGCATGGAAGGAGCCACCATCACACTGCAGGATATCTTCATTTTCGAGCAAACAGGAATTACTCCAGAAGGAAAAGTTAAAGGAGTTCTTAGGGGTAATGGCATTATTCCAAAATGCATTGATAACCTCAGAGCCCATGGAGAAAACGTCCCAGTCGAAGTGTTTTCTACCCAACTAGAGGTACCTTAAGTCGATGGAAATACCCGATTACATCCTAGATCCTGTTTTTATAAGCATCATTGTTGTAACGATTTTGTTTTTTGGGGTTCTAGGGCTTTCATTCGGGTTTCTATTTTTTCGCAAGAAGGAATCCACTGTTAAAGCGCGTGTCACTAAGATGCGTGAAGTTGCTGATGAGCTTAAAGGAGAGCTGCCAGGTGGAGGAAAAGAAGCCGAGAACAAATCCCTCTTAGGAAACGTTGACCTCAGGCCAACCCTTGGAAAGTTTGTTGGTGAATCTTACTTCACCCGATTGGAATATGATCTAGCCCGGGCTGATATTCCACTTCGCGTTTCTGAATTCATCATTTTCAGGGTTATCATGGTTATCTTGGTAACCGGCTTAGGAGTTATTCTAACGCGAAGCGTGCCCATTGGTATCTGTATTGGGTTGCCGTTTCTAGTGATTCATATACCAGTCATTGCTCTTTTGAAATCTTTGCGAATCAAGCGATTTACAACACAACTCGCTGAATTTTTAACATTGATTGTTAACTCGCTACGTGCCGGGCAAACATTCATTCAAGGATGTAGTGTTGCAGTAACTGAATCGCCGAACCCTATCGCGGCGGAATTTAAGCAAGTGATTAAAGAGGTGAACCTCGGAATGCCAGAAGCAGAGTCGATGGAGAACCTGCTGAAACGAGTTCCGTCAGAAGATATGCGAATTGTGGTAAGCGCGTATCTGATCCAGCGGAAGGTGGGAGGAAACTTGGCTGAGATTCTTGAAACCACTGCTTTAACAATTCGTGAAAGAATTAAGATTCAAGGGAAAATCAGTGCGCTGACGACTCAAGGTAAGCTGTCGGGTTTGTTGGTGGGGCTTTTGCCATTTTTGTTGGGGGTTGTTCTTACTCTTCTTAACGGAGAATATATGCAGCCATTAATTGGTACGATCCCAGGCTATATCGCAATGGGAATCGGCCTCGTTATGCAGATGATCGGCGTTGCGATTATCTGGAAAATTGTGAATATTGAAATCTGACTAGCATGCCGACACTATTATTTCTTGGGGGAATCGGAGCCGTTGTCATAGGATTTTTCTTATGCCTCGCGGCCGCCGTTAACTCGCTTTTGCCCAAGAAAAAGGCAAGCCTCGCAGCTCGCGTTATGTCCTCCGATGGGGAAGACGATGGTCCTGGTGGAGTTCGGGATCAGGAAAAAATGCAAAAGAGTTTCTTGGACCGGGTCATTATTCCCATGGCTTCCAAATATTCGAAATACTTCAGTTCAATTACACCAGCTAAAATGGTGACCAATGCAGATCGAACCATTGCGGAAGCGGGGATGCAATCTAAAGTGACGGGGATCCAGTTGGTTACGATTTCTTGGGTTCTCTTGGGCGCACTCCCTTTGTTCTTGGGGTTACTATTTTTGCCGCACCTTGCCCAGGGAACAGTAAAATTGTGGGTTTACATAGCAATTCTAGCATTTTCCGCCTTTTTGGGATATCGACTGCC
>JBCCKK010000361.1:0-2821 GCA_039027395.1 Verrucomicrobiota bacterium
ATCGATGCAGCGCACAAGGCTGCTCGATTCCATCAACATCCAAGCTTTCGTCCACCTCAGCATAACCGAGCTCTTTTGCCTCCGCTAAGATTTCAGAGAAGTCCTGTTTTTCTGCCTCCATACGAGTCAAAATGTAATTACAGGTCCCATTAATAATACCATTCAGACGTTCAATTCGATTGGCTCGTAGACCTTCACTCAGTGCCTTCACAATGGGAATTCCGCCCGCAATACTTGCTTCAAAATAGACAGGCACTTGTTTCTCTGCAGACCGCTGGAAAAGAGGCTCTCCGTTTTCTGCGAGAAGTGCCTTATTCGCGGTTACCAGAGGTTTACCAGCTTCCACGGCAGCTAATGCAACTTCTGCAGCTTCATCCAGTCCCCCCATTAATTCAACTACCACATCCACCTTCGGATCTTCAACCACCTCTTTCCAAGACGTGGTTAAGAAAGATGCATCGATTCCTCGATCTTTGTTTAAATCGCGAACGGCGACTTTTTGCACTTGAAGGTCAACCCCACTGCGCGATGCGATCAGCGCATGGTTTTTCTGCAGGTTCTTGACGACACCGCCGCCAACAACACCACAACCAACTAATCCTATTCCAACCGTTTTCACAGGCCGCTCATCAAAGCCGAGAATTCACTGAGAAACAAGAAAGAAGCACCGCTTTACCAAAGGCCTTCTAGGCAAGCCCCATCAAATACGCATGAATCAATTCGGGAAGCTGATCACTGTAACCACCTTCAAGAACATGCAAATGAGGGCAGTTTAGGCTAGCGATTCGATGGCCGATGGAATGAAAATCATCTACCTCCAGGAGTTCATCACTGATTGGATCTCCCCGATAGGCATCAAATCCCGCGGAAACCACCAAGAGTTCGGGCTGCCAATCTCGAATCTGATCCAATGCCATCTGAATCACCGCCACGTGTTTTTCTCTGGGAGTTCTCGGTGGAATCGGATAGTTAAAGCAGTTGTCTTCCGACTTAATTCCAGTCCCAGGATAACACGGATGCTGATGGACCGAATGAAAGACAACATCTGGTTGTTTAAGCAAAATTGCTTCTGTCCCGTTTCCATGATGCACATCAAAGTCAAGAACCGCTACTTTTTGAATCCCGCGCTCCTGTGCCTCTAAAACCGCAATTGCTACCTGGTTCAAATAGCAAAAGCCCATCGCTTGATCCCTAGTAGCGTGATGCCCAGGAGGCCGCAATAAGACAAAAGCCGTTTCTCCAGCGAGCACCGAATCCAGTCCGGTCAAAGCTCCCGCTGCCGAGCGTAACGCATGTCGATCAATGTTCTCATACGCGGGAGTATCTGGGTCAAATTGTTCAGCGTGACGCAGACGAATCAAGTGGGCCTCCGTATGCGCTCGCAAAACCTGAGCAGTTTGCACATTTCCTGGCTGCTCCCAGGTTATCGACAAATCGTTCTGACGTTTAAGTCGCTCAGCTGCTTTCGAAATACGTTGAGGACGCTCTGGATGTCCAGGCGTTTCGTAGCTTGTGCAGTCGGGGTGGGTAATAATTTTCATGTATAGCTAAATAATGCCGCAGCTTTCTCTCACTGCCTTTTGTATTTGAGCCCCATAAGCTCTGGAGTCTTCTCAAATCCTTTAGACTGAATCAAAAACTTAAACGTGGTTCCCATCATTTCGGGGTGCATTAGTGTTCGAAACGCTCGAAGCGCCTGCTGAACTCGAGGATCCTCTGGATTTTCTTTGAGCAATGTCTCCTGAAAGGCTAAGTAATCATCTTTAGCGACCCCTACCATAAAATGATGCTGATCCACTAAACCGACAGACTCAAGTCCACTCACCCTTCCTTCTTCTTGCAACAAATCAAAATTGATATGGGCTGTGATGTCCTGAAGTCCAACCCGAATCAATGGATCATACGACTTGCGATGTTTTTGATAACAAATCAACGTTCCATCGATCCGATTATAATAATAAAGAAGATGTGCAGGATATCCATAATCTACAGTAACCACAAATCCACGCTCTAAGGCACTTCCTACTCCTTGGATCCATGAGCCTGCTTCTAGATTAATCTCGGCTGTATAGTTTTGAATACGCGGCACATCCCATCGCTCAATTTCCTCTGCTAATCCCGGAGTCAGCAACGAATGTCGGGTGAACGAAAAAGATCCATCATTCTCAAGGGTTACGCGCTTCTCCCACCAAGCATTGTCGTAAAATACAACTAGATGTGTGGGAAAACTATCGACCAATTCATTCGAAAAGAAGATTCCGGTTGCTGCTGCTCCTGAAAGCTGATCTACCGAATCTACCCAAAACGCGTGTGCCTCTACCCCTCCCTGTTGAATCGTATCCTTCTGAATGGCTTTTAGTGGAGCATACGGCTCGACAAACCAATAGGCACAACGCTGATATAACTCGGGACGCCATTCAGAAAGCCACCGCAGAACATCAACCGCAAACTGTCCGGTATTCGCACCTTGCTCAATGATAACAAATGTCTCTGGCTCTCCAAGACAACGCCACATCTCCTCGAACTGTTGACCCATCAGTTGTCCAAAGACATTACTAACGGAAACGTTCGTATAAAAATCACCATAACGGCCAACATGTTGATCGCCCGATACGTAATACCCGTATTCGGGATGATACAAGCACTCCCGCATGAAGTCAGCAAACGGCAAAGAACCTACGGACTGAATCTTTGCTTGAAGAATCGATACGAGATTGGGATGGCCCTCTTCACTCATGCAGTGAAGAATTTCTTATTGGCGATTCCAATCAAAGACACCTTTTTTATAAGCGTAGAGGTGTCCAACCTCAAGAAGAACGAT
>JBCCKK010000362.1:0-2800 GCA_039027395.1 Verrucomicrobiota bacterium
CAAAAAAACTTCGCTGCCCTCAAGTCCAAGTCTGAAAATAGTGAAGTTAGTCTAGAGTTTCTCCTCAAACTCCCCGGGGTATTGAAGGAAAATAAGCCTGAGGTGACTGAAGATTTGGATCAATTGGTTCAGAAAACAGTCAAAAAAGCACTCAACCAATACGAGGCATCTCGCAAGCGCGAAGGACAGCAACTTGCGGTTGATATCGTCTCACGGTTCAAAGCCATCAACAAAAGACGGATCCAAGTGGATCGACGGAAAGATCACGTTGTGGATTCGTATCGGAAGCAGTTGTTAGACCGACTAGAACACTCGGGTCTGTCTGATCTGGCAGAAGACGAGCGAATTATTCGAGAAGTGGCTTTATTTGCGGATCGATCAGACATTTCAGAGGAAATTACCCGTTTGGGAGTACATCTTAAAGAGGGAGAACGATTGTCTCGATTAAAAGACCCGATTGGAAAAAATATGGACTTTCTCCTGCAGGAAATGGCTCGCGAGATCAACACCATTGGAAGCAAAGCCAATGATCTGGAAATTTCTCAGAGTGTTGTCGATATGAAAACAGAGCTCGAAAAGGTTCGCGAGCAGATTCAGAATATCGAATAGAATCATGGTCGATATTCCGAATACCTTACAACGAACCGGTGTTATCTTTGTCCTCTCCGCGCCATCGGGAACCGGTAAATCAACGCTTTGTCACAGTCTCAGGCAGTCTTCTGATTTTTCGTTTATCGTTTCCCATACGACTCGGACACCTAGGCCGGGTGAAGAAGATGGAGTTGACTATTGCTTTGTTAGTAGAGAGGAGTTTGAGAGCCGGATCGCAGCTGGAGCATTTCTCGAATATGCCAACGTCCACGGGAATCTCTATGGAACGCCCAAATCGGACGTATTGCAGCACATCGCAGCAGGAAATGATGTCATGTTGGACATTGATGTGGAAGGGGCACGACAGATTCGAGCCTTGGAGGATCAAGAAATTCGCTCCGCATTGGTCGATATTTTTATCATGCCTCCGAGCTTAGAGGAGCTTGAACGGCGTCTGCGCAAACGGGGAACAGAAAGCGAAGAGCAGATTGCGACACGTATGCAGTCAGCAGGGAAAGAGATTCCGTTTTGGCATCACTATAAATACACGATCATTAGTGAAAGCATGGAGGAGGATTTATTAAAAATGCGATCAATCATTCGAGCGGAGCGCTACCAAACATGCCGATTGCGAGCATCAAATGAGGAGTAGTTATGGAACGTAAGAAGAGAGTTGTTTTAGGTGTGACAGGTTCGATAGCTGCTTATCGCGCAGCAGATATCGCAAGTCTATTTACCAAAGCGAATGTTGATGTTGATGTTGTGATGACCGAGGAAGCTTGTCGTTTCGTGACGCCTTTGACGTTTTCCGCTTTGACGCACCGTCCGGTAACCACAAACCTCTGGGATGAAGAACACGTGGGCCGCCCGTCTCACATCATGCTTGCTGACGAAGCCGATTTAGTTTTGGTAGCTCCGGCGACAGCTCACCTTTTAGCACAATATCGAATGGGATGTGCTCCCGATGCGCTTACCGCTATCCTTCTCGCTACTCCGGCCCCGGTGTGGCTGGCTCCAGCAATGAATGGAAAGATGTGGGAACATCCAGCGACCCGAGAAAATGTCGATGTATTAGAGTCCCGCGGCGTGAAATTCATAGGTCCCGACGAAGGTTTACTTGCCTGTGGGTATAGAGGATTAGGACGGATGTGGCCAGCGGCAGAGGTAGCGAGTCAGATTATCGATCAGCTGGAAAAATAGTAAAAAAAGTTTCCATTCTGATAATCGTCGGTTTTACTAGGGGAGAGGGCAATTTTTACAAGACTATGGCATCCAAAGACATCGAATCTGTTCTAAAAGAAAATCGGACCATTAATCCCAAAGCAGCTTTTCGTAAGACGGCCTTGGTTAAAAGCGAGGAAGAGTATCTAAAGCTTCATCGCCAATCGATTAAGAATCCTGAAAAATTCTGGAGTATGGCCTCACAGGACCTGCACTGGTTCAAAAACTGGAGAACGCTTTGTAAATGGAAGCCGCCGTTTGCGGAGTGGTTCATAGGGGGTAAGATCAATGTTTCCTATAATTGCTTAGATCGCCACGTGCTTAGTAGCCGTCGGAATAAGGCAGCTATCATCTGGGAAGGTGAACCGGGAGAAAAAGTAACACTTACCTATCAACAGCTTCTCGGTGAGGTTTGTAAGTTTGCTAATGTTCTCAAGAGCCAGGGGATTAAAGCGGGGGATCGAGTGGCGATTTATATGCCCATGGTTCCCGAAGCTGTCGTTGCCATGTTGGCGTGCACTCGGATTGGGGCTCCACACTCTGTAGTCTTTGGTGGATTTAGCGCGGAATCTCTTAAGGAACGAATTAATGACTGTGAAGCAAAAGCGGTGATCACAGCAGATGGTGGTTTTCGCCGCGGCAAAATCGTTCCGTTGAAAGATGCGGTTGATGAAGCGGTAAAAGACTGCTCTTCGGTCAAAAGTGTCATCACGTTAAAACGCACAGGTCAGAAGATCAAAATGGGTAAACGTGATCATTGGTATCATGAGCTGATGGAGAATGCTTCAGTAGATTGTCCAGCGGAGCAGTTAGACAGCGAACATCCGCTCTTTATTTTGTATACCAGTGGAAGCACCGGAAAGCCGAAGGGAATTCTGCATACGACTGCAGGCTACCTTTTAGGCTGCCACTTGACGACCAAGTATGTATTTGATCTTAAAGAACGTGATATCTTTTGGTGCACTGCGGATATTGGTTGGATTACGGG
>JBCCKK010000363.1:0-2798 GCA_039027395.1 Verrucomicrobiota bacterium
CTCAAGCTCACGGACGTTCCCTGGCCAATTATATTCGTTCATGAGTTCAAGCCCCTCTGAGGTGATTACACACACCGGTTCACTTCTCATTTCAGAGATCCGCTGCAAGATCTGTTCAGCGAGTTGGGGGAGGTCTTCTTTACGTTGCTTTAAAGGGGGAACATGAAGAGGGAATACGTTTAAGCGAAAGTAAAGGTCTTTACGAAATTCCCCAGAGTCTACCTTTTTGGCAAGATCGGCGTTGGTCGCAGCGATAACTCGGACATCCGAACTGAGGATTCGGTCGCCTCCAATGCGTTGAAAGGTGCGCTCCTGGAGAAATGTCAACAATTTGGGTTGGAGGTTGAGCGGGAGGTCGGCTAGCTCATCTAAAAAGAGTGTTCCCTTATTCGCCATTTCAGCTCGGCCAATACGGCGTTGGAGGGCTCCTGTAAATGCTCCTTTTTCATGGCCGAACATCTCGGATTCCAGAAGCTCTCTGGGAAGAGATGGGCAACTTACGCTGACAAAGGGCCCCTCGGCTCTGGGGCTGGCAAAGTGGATGGTTCGAGCGAGTAGGCCCTTTCCAACGCCACTTTCGCCGGTGATCAGAACGCTAGAATCGAGAGGGGCAATCACGGGAATTTGTTCGAGAATTTTTTGAGCGCTTGGGCTTTCTCCGATAAACTGAGAAATAGGCTTGGATTGTCCCATGGCTACTTGAAGATCACGGTTCTCGCGGCTGACTTTTCCAAGATGAATTGCCTTTTTCACGATCGTCACCAGTTCATCCATATCAAATGGCTTAGTAACGTAATCAAGAGCACCACTTTTCATGGCATCGACAGCCTCTTCGATTTCTCCTTCTCCTGACATCAAAATGACTGGGATGTTTGGAAAATTTTTCCGGATATGATGGAGACACTCAAGTCCATCGACTTCAGGCATCTTTAGGTCGAGTAAGGCAGCGCACGTTTCATCGGAAAGCATAGAAAGCGCTTCAGAGCCGTCGGCGGCGGCTACGACTTGTAATCCAAGCTTTTCAAAGTTTTGTTTGAGCAGTTTTCTGACCTGTTCATGGTCATCTGCAATTAGGATAGTTGTGCCTTTGCTTGGATTCATTTTGCTACTCCCCGATTACTGTATTTAAATCTGAAAAAATGTTAATTTTTTTAACGTATTACGAGATTGTTAGCAGTCAAGTTAGTTATCTAACTTGGTAGGCATATCTTCTAGAATTAGAGTAGAAGTCAGAGGTAAATAGCTTCTTTTGGGTGTTTTAGGCAACTAGATCGACTGAGCTTATTCTTAGCTATTTTCTAAGAGAAAAGACTAGAGGCCAGGCTCTAGAGAGCTCTCAAGACGGTCAAATTTTACTGGCTTTTGGACGTGAGATTTAGTGCCAATTTTGATCTTGATTAGATTGAAATCTAAATCTCATTGAGATCCCAATTATACTTAAGAAATCCAATTTTAGTTGATTTAGGAATTGGAGATTCCAAGTATCGATTCAGAAATGCTCTAATGCCGCCGTAGCTGACAAAATCCTTAGAATACCAGTCAAACACCTGTGATGCTTTTGCTGATGACGGGTTATCTGGCGAATAAGCCAATCCCTCAGGACTACTAGTAATATAACGTCTTGTAGAGGTTTCCATCATTTGCTCTAGGTTCGCTGCTGTCAGTGATGATGTGGGTAGGGCCGGGCAGCTTATACTTGCACAGTTAATGATAAAATGGATCCGCGGCTCTCTATACTGCTTAAGAAGAAATTTCTTTTCGATTTGGTTGAGGCTAACCTTTGTTTTATTGAGAACAAAACGCTTCTGAGAAAAGAATCCAAAGGCGGGAGCGATTTCCTGGACACTTCTGATTGGGTATCGATCCAAAACACCCATAAGAACAAAAATATTGTAAGCATTTGAGAGATAAGCGATAGCAGCTTGGGGACTACTTGTGTCAATTGGGTCATTGGCCAATCGCTTAGAAATGTCGTTCAAGGCTTGTAAGTCTTGAGGATTGGCTTTCCACTGGGAATACTTAACGCCTTGAGGAGTTACATATTTACTCAGTAGATCTCCATAGGAATCATGCCAATCGGGAGTTGCGTGAGCCGTGGAGAATCCAAACAGCAAGATGCCGAAAGTTACTAGCAAAGCGTATACAAGTTTCATATAGGTTAAGAGATTAATAAACTCTCTCTATTCCATACGGTTTTGATAAAATGATCAAGAAGACACATAAGCTCGTTTAATCAAAGCTTTTAAGCGGTCTATGTCTGTGGCTGTGACTTTGGCTAAGAAACCGCGAGCATGAGTGAAATGGACATCCGGTTCATCATCAATTTGAGTAAAGTCTAGTTGGGGATGATCATTATATCGGGAAAGACCATAACCTGATCCCCGCCGATCAGGATAAACGAGGGCCATCATGCTGTTTTCGAGGCCTTGATTTTCGATATAGAGACCGATTCCAAAACCAGGTTCTTCGGACATCGGTTCCTGGCGCGGCATAAACAATGCCTTAATGGACGAGGATTCGTGGGGAATGTCCCAAATTTGGCAGTTGGCATCGATAAAATCCAATCGGCTGCGCATGGATGTGATGTATTCTCGGAGATCTTGACCGACGAGCCGCATCATTTGCCAGAGGGGATTATCAGGTTGCAGCTGAGACTGTTTAGCAAATTGCCGTAGGAGAGAGACATCGATTGGTGAATTGAGTTGGTTTACCACCTTTCGGCCGACCCCGAGCCACTCTGCCGTAGCATTTGCGCCTCGACAATCAAACCATTCAGCAGGTTCCAGCCATTCGCAGAA
>JBCCKK010000364.1:0-2791 GCA_039027395.1 Verrucomicrobiota bacterium
ATGAGAACAATGTTGGGAGCTTCCGCCCTACTCACGCCTGATGAAATCAGTCCATCTGACTTTTCAAAAAGCCGTCATGTTCATATTGAAGGGTACTTGCTCTTTAACCCAGATTTAATCAAAGCCGTTGCCCAATCTGCCAAAGAAGCAGGATGCACGATCAGTCTCGACCTTGCTTCGTTTGAAGTCGTCAACGCATCTAAATCTCAGCTCTCTGATCTTCTCAGCAATGAGGTTGACATCGTTTTTGCCAATGAAGATGAAGCTAAAGCATATTTCCCCGATATCGAAGACTACGAGACCATCGCAAAAGAGTTCGCTAAGGTGTGTGAGATTGCTGTTGTTAAGCTAGGAGCAGATGGTTCGCTGGTTGCCCAAGGCGATACCGTTCATAGGATCCCAGGAAACAAAGTAGAACGAGCAATTGACACAACCGGCGCCGGCGATCTTTGGGCTTCAGGTTTCCTAGCAGGTTGGCTTACCGGAAAAGATCTCCCCACCTGCGGTGCTTTCGGTTCTCTCATGGGAGCGGAAATTGTTCAGATTATGGGAGCAAGCATTCCTGAGAATCGTTGGTCGGAAATTCTAAAACAAATTCAATAGCTTTGAAATAAGCTGCAACTTGATTACATAAAAAACCGCCAAACTCCATCGTCTTGGAGTGAGAGCTTGAGGTAACCATTGTTTCCGAACTTGATAATAATGTTTTTGCCCGATTCGTCGGGCGTTAGATCATGAGCAAGTCCTGCTTCGAATGCCTCAAGCGCACGCTTCGATCCAGCAGGTCTATTTAAGAACCCGATGAGCGATTTGTATGTTTGAGGATCTTCAGATTTCTTTCCGTAGTATTGCCTGATCAGCGTTTCCCACTCTCCAGCTTTGGCCAACGCCTTGTAGGTGTTCAGTGCTTCCCGTGGTGTGGAAGCCTTTAACTCTACGGGTCTTTCCGAGAAGCCAGTTTCAGTCCACATCAAGATAGTCAGAAACAGGATAAGCCACTTCATATGTGTTTAATGAAGTTTTCGATTCTCAATTGCACGCTATCGCCGAATCAAAAGGCAGATCCCCGCAGCGATCGCTAAACCATTCATCAAGATCGCAAGCCCATTAAAGCTAAGGCTAATTAACGGAATAACGCCGGTTAAAATCAGCCATATCCCCAAAAGAATCATACCAATATTTTTCATTACAGAATCTTTACTCCTTCCCTAGCTCTTTTGCAATGCCAAGGTAACCGAAACGCTAACGTCGCATAAAGATCTCATATCCTTAGAATTCTTACTCTCTTCGAAACCGATTTATTCGCCGACACTTGCATACTTCACCAAATTTATAACGATTCTGCCTCAAAAGACGACGTTCCTCTGGAAAAACGTTAAAATCCTGCTTACAGTCCAACTATGAAATCACCCGATCCTGCCAAGTTTCGCAGCGAAGTGCTGCCCAACTACCAATTCGAACTACCCTCGCTCACATTGGGTTGCGCGATGCTCGAAGGAGAGCCAGTTTCAGATTCACAGATCCGGGTGCCGCTCAAAATGCTCAACCGCCACGGATTAATCGCAGGAGCAACGGGAACCGGGAAAACCAAAACGCTCCAAGTCTTCGCAGAGCGACTCTCAGCGGCTGGCGTTCCCAGTCTCCTCATGGATCTCAAAGGCGACTTGAGTGGTATCGCGGCTCCAGGTGAACCAAAAGACTTTATCAAAAAGCGCCAAGCCCATATAGGAGAACCCTACAAACCCGGCTCCTGCCCTGTCGAGTTTCTGAGCTTGAGTGGAAAAAAAGGTCTGCAATTGCGGGCAACGGTTTCCGAATTCGGCCCTGTCCTTTTCTCAAAGATGTTGGGCCTAAACGACACCCAATCAGGCATTGTCTCGATCATCTTCAAATACTGTGACGACAATCGCCTTCCCCTTCTCGACCTCAAAGATTTTCGAGCCGTTGTAAACCATCTAACCGGACCAGCAAAAAAGGAAGTGGAAGCACAATATGGAAGACTCGCCAGCAGCTCCACTGGCACGATCTTGCGTAAACTCTTGGCCTTGGAACAACAAGGTGCAGATCTGTTTTTTGGGGAACGTTCATTCGAAGTATCAGACTTGTGCCGAACCACTACCGACGGGGCAGGCGTTGTTTCAATTGTTCGCCTGATGGATATCCAAGACAAACCTAGGCTTTTTTCGACATTTATGTTGGCCATGCTATCTGAAATCTACGCGTCATTCCCTGAAATTGGTGACATGGATCAACCTAAGCTCGCTATCTTTATTGATGAAGCACATCTCATTTTCGAAGAAGCGAGTAAAGAACTCCAAGATCAATTGGAAGCCATCATTAAATTAATTCGCTCCAAAGGCGTTGGCATCTATTTCTGCACGCAGAATCCCGACGATGTTCCCGAAGCCATTCTTGGACAATTAGGTTTAAAGATTCAACATGCTTTGCGAGCTTTCACAGCCAAGGATCGAAAAGCCATCAAACTGGCTGCTGAAAATTTCCCACTCACCAAGTATTATGACACAGCCGAAGAGCTAACAACCCTCGGCATCGGCGAGGCCCTGGTTTCTGCTCTCGGCCCCAAAGGCCGCCCAACGCCCTTGGTACGCACACTTCTCTGTGCGCCTCGGTCAAGAATGGGCGTGCTCAAGGCCAAAGAAGAGGCTGCCATTCGTTCCACTTCATTGCTCGCCGAAAAATACGAAAAAACACTAGATCCAAACAGCGCGTTTGAAATCTTACAAACGAAACTACAGAACGCTGCAGGCGATTCACCAACATCTGTCATTCC
>JBCCKK010000365.1:0-2651 GCA_039027395.1 Verrucomicrobiota bacterium
CCCCACAATTAGACCAACTCTCGCAAACAGTTATCACTTGCTCTCCTCGGGACGTGTAAGCAAGGCATTGGCAATTTCTTCTGGAGTGATAGATGAGGCGGAGTTCTTTGGGGTTCAGGCAAAACGACTCATTTCGCCGGAGCGAAGGAATACGGATTTTTTCTACAGCAAAGTCTCTAACTTAAACCTTCTTCGAGGAGAGATGCTGAGCGCACTGCTCTTAGGGAATCAGCTTCCGAAAATTCGTAGTGGTCATTTCGGAATTCGAAATCAGTTGAATATTTCCTGGGGCCTCGATGAGACTCCGTCAAAAGCAGATTTCTACTCGCCACCCGTGGCTACAGAGTCGGGATTCGCGGCACACCCTGATACCCAGAGTGCAGGAGAATCACAGGAAGCAATGGAAGCTGCAGGATCGAATGGACTGCTTCCTAAAATTATCCGAAGTCCAAGGACTATTTATCGGTTGATTCGAAAAAGTCCTCAATGGATTCAATATACAATTAAGAAAAGGTACGAGGAGACTCGTGCTAGGAGTAGCCTTCAAGCAACGGACGAAGAGTCGGGGAAAGACTTTTCGTATCAAAGCGGCGAAAGACAAATTGCTACTTATTACTACGAGGTTCGACGAGATCATCGCTTGCGTTACGAGTTTGCCAACAGTCTTCTCGAAACTGGCAGCAAAGTCCTTGATGCATTCTGCGGAAACGGATACGGCTCATGTCTCCTCTCTAAAACAAGAACGGTGACGGGATTAGATGGCTCAAAGGATGCAATTCAGGTTGCTCGCGACCACTACAATCACTTCGGAGCGAGCTTTGTATGTGAGCAATTTCCTTGTGAATTCGATAATCTATATGACGCCATTGTCTCTTTCGAATCTATCGAGCATGTGGAAAATGGCCCAGAATTTTTCAAAGAACTTGTTCGAAATCTTCGTTCAGGCGGGGTGATTATTTACTCCACTCCCAATGAGGATTTGATGCCATTTGACCCGTCTCAGCATATTCACCATACCAAGCATTATACCCTTGCCGAGACGCTTCAACTTGCAAGAGGTGAGGGGCTCGAGATTATCACTTGGCTGGGCCAAAATGTTTATGAGCTCTCAAATGGAAAGATCACAGATGTGCTATGCCAAGGTCAAATGAATCTCGATTCCGAAGTTGCTGGGCAATTTACCGTCGTCGCCGCTAGAAAACTTTAGCCGTTGATCTTTAGCCGGTTGATTTCCAAAGACACAACATTCCTTGTTGGTTTGTTTTTGATAAATAAAAAATGATTAGTTATTCACAAAACGCGGAAGATGTCGTGTTGAACCGATTCTTTAAGGATAGGAAAACCGGTTTTTATGTGGACGTTGGCGCGAACGACCCCTTGGTCTTTTCGATCACTCGACATTTTTACGAGAAGGGGTGGCGGGGGATTAACATCGATGCTTCAAGTGAATGGGTTGTGAAGTTGAACCGCGAGAGAAGCGAAGATATCAACCTTCAGGTATGTTGTGGCCCATCGGAAGGAACGGTCGATTTTTTTGAATTTTCTGATACGGGCATATCAACCTGTGACCCAGAGAACGCCAGTTCGGGAGAGGCAGCGACGGGAGAAAAGCCATCAGTCAAAACGGTGCCGATGAGACCTCTAAGCGCGATCTTAGAAGACCATGAGGTGGACGAAATCGATTTTCTTTCAATTGATGTTGAAGGATTTGAGGAAAGCGTCCTGAAGGGTTTAGATCTTTCACAGCACCGCCCAACTGTGATTTTGCTTGAAGCGACCAAGCCTCTCTCTACGGAGAGATCGGATGCTGGATACAAGGCTTACCTTGAAACCCGTGGTTATCAACACGCATTATTTGATGGTTTGAATTCATTTTTTATCTCTGACGAGGCAAAGGAAAAGTTTTCTATACTCGCCTATCCAGTCTGTATTTTTGATGACTTTCAAACCATTACGGAAGTAAACTTGCGTGGGGAAATCGTTCAGCTTGAGGAAAGGGAGGAAGTAGCAAAGGCGGGGCGAAGGCGCGCTGAGATAGAGCTAAGATTAATTAAGAGAAATATCTTTTGGAGAATGATTTCCTTTTGCAAGCGTGTAGGGCGGAGAGTCGTAGGTAAGCTTCGAGGAACTTCTAAGCCTTCTGCAGGCGAAAGTGAATAGGGTTAATTCCTCTATTGGGTCTCGAACGGAGAAGAAACTCTCCCTTTTTGATTTACCTGAGGTGTATTCGAAGAGTTCATAACATGAGTAAAGTAGCTATCGTAACAGGATCTGGTGGTCTTGTCGGATCAGAGACGGCCAAGGCTCTTTTGAGAGAAGGCTTTGACGTCGTGGGAATTGATAATGATATGAGGGCTTACTTCTTCGGAGGCGAGGCTTCGACAGCTCATGTCGTTGACGAGCTAGCATCTCGTTCTGAAAAATTTGTGAAGAGGGCCTGCGACATCAGAGATGAGAAAGCGATCGAGGAGATTTTTTTGGAGTTTGGAGAGACGGTTGAGCTTGTAGTTCACACCGCGGCTCAGCCTTCCCATGATTGGGCAGCGAAAGAGCCGAAGACTGATTTCGGTGTGAATGCGGTAGGAACTTTGAATTTACTAGAGGCATATCGAAAAAACTGTTCGAAAGCCGTATTTATTTTTACAAGCACC
>JBCCKK010000366.1:0-2586 GCA_039027395.1 Verrucomicrobiota bacterium
CAAGAAGCAGAAAAACTGATGAAACAACTCCCAACGAAAACAATTCCGCTTCCTGGGGGTTAATCTTAATTGACTCTGATTTTGGTTATTCCTTGAGACCTGCTAGGTAACGCTCTGCATCAATAGCAGCCTTACAACCCATCCCTGCTGCTGTAATGGCTTGACGATAAACGGAATCTGCACAGTCCCCCGCTGAAAAAACAGCCTCTGCATTAGTCTGACTGCCCTCCTTAAGATCGATGTATCCAGCATCATCCATATCGATTTGCCCTTTAAACAATTGAGTATTAGGCACATGGCCAATAGCCACAAAAACGCCTGCAGTATCCAAAGTCGACTCATCTCCAGTCTTTAGGTTTTTCAACTTAACCCCTTTTACCTGATCGTCTTCTTGTCCTAAAATTTCTTCAACAACGGTATCCCAAATAGGCTCGATCTTTTCATTCTCGAGAGTCCGTTTAGCCATAATACTAGATGCACGAAGTTCGTCTCGTCGGTGCACGAGGTACACTTTCGAACCAAAGCGCGTAAGATACATGGCCTCTTCGCAAGCGGAATCGCCACCCCCAACGACGACTAACGGCTTATCCCGAAACATCGGTAGAGCCCCGTCACAGGTCGCGCAATAGGTGACGCCTTTATTCTCAAGCTCACTTTCACCAGGAACTCCCAAATGCCGATGCCCAGCACCTGTCGCAATGATCAGCGTTTTTGTTTCAACTTCCTTTCCATCAACCTTAAGCGTAATAGGGCGACTGGACACATCAACCGCCTCAACGGTGCTCATATATTGAACCTCGGTACCGAAGCGAGTGGCCTGCTCTTGCATCTCCATCATCAATTGATTGCCATCAATTCCCTTACTAAAACCCGGGTAGTTCTCTACAATTGTAGTCGTTGTCAACAAGCCTCCAGGCTGAATTCCAGTAATAAGACGTGGCTTCAGATTTGCCCGCGCTGTATACACTGCAGCGGTCCACCCTGCGCAACCTGATCCGATAATAACTACGTTTTCCATATGCTTTATAATTTCTTTAATATAAGAGGTCTTACTCAGTCCCCTTATTTCAACTTTTCTTTAATTCCGGCAGCGTAAGCTCCGAACACAAGTAAGATTTCATTTCGGACCCGTCGGAAACAAGCTAGTCTCTCTTCTTCGGTTCCTTCTGCATCCGCTGGATCTTCAAATCCCCAATGATACCGGTTCACCTGTCCTGGGAATATTGGGCAAGCTTGATCTGCATTTCCACATACCGTAATCACTGTAGTAACCTGTTCATCCGTGAACTCATTCATCGATTTAGAATGGTGGCTACTAATATCGATTCCGATCTCCTTCATTGCTTTGATCGCCAATTCGTGGACATATCCAGAAGGTTTGGATCCCGCGCTAGCAACTTCAAAAACGTCTCCTGCATCTCGTCTCAAAATGCCCTCAGCCATATGACTTCGGCATGAATTGCCTGTGCATAAAATCAGAACAAGTGGGCGTCTATCCATAGCAAAACTCTATTTTAATCCATGTCTTCAGGCTTCTTCACCAACGACGATCTGGTTGTGATAGACCTTTTCCGACTAGACTCAACATAATTCATATCTGTATCGAATCCATAGGGGAAAAATAAAAACTACTCAGCAGCCACATAGAATGATAAAACACACATCATGAGCGATGTAGATAAGCTAGAAGAAATTTTTCGCCTGCAGGCAGAACTGAATAAGCGAATCGGTGTGGATCTCAGCAATCTCGAACAGGAAGAGAAGACCAAGTGGGTTCTCAATTACTCGCGTGCGATGAACCAAGAAATGGCGGAATTAATCGACAGTGTTCCCTGGAAATGGTGGGCCAAGTATCAGGAATTTGATGAGCAAAACGCCCGAGTCGAAGTCATCGACCTATTTCACTTCCTCATTTCGCTCGCTCAGACCTTAGGAATGACCGCCGATGATGTTTTTAATGCGTATGTGAAGAAAAACGAAGTGAATCACAAACGCCAAGAATCTGGGTATAAAGAAAAAGACCACGCGGACTCTAAACACATCTAAGCCAAGTGGGGCCATTTTTCTTTCCAGTCGGTGCGAAGTCGCACAGGCTTACCCGTAGCTAGACTGACTGGAACCATGGTCTGTTCGGCTCGGCAAATCACTTCGTCCTCTGGCATTCGAATCATGGCAAACTCAATAAAAAAGCGAACGGTCTCAATCCGCTTGAGGCTTGCTCGAATACTCAGTTGATCCCCCATACGGGCAGGTTTTAGGTAGTCGATTTCGGTCCGAGCTACTACCGGACAGACGGCCCCAGGCTGAGCCATCTCTTTGAGTGACCAACCGAGATGCTCCGCGAACTCAGAGCGAGCCATTTCAATCATTCTCAGATACGCCACGTTGTGAACAACGCCCCCCGCATCGGTATCGTAGAAATAGGCTTTTGCCGGAACCGTAAGTTCGGGCACTTCTGGCAAAACTGCCATAAATTACTGGGTAATTCCTTCCTCTTTGAGGCGTTTGACGATTGTCTTAATTACCTTAACTCTCGCATACCACTTGAAATTCCCCTCGATCAAGTTCCAAGGAGCCCAATCTGTG
>JBCCKK010000367.1:0-2543 GCA_039027395.1 Verrucomicrobiota bacterium
AGCAAGGATTAGCGGGAATCGAAAAATATAATTATATCAACAAAGTCGAACCCATGAAGCGAGCGATCGAAGAACTCGACGTTAAAGCTTGGATTGCAGGCTTGCGTCGCGAACAATCCGAATCTCGGAAACAGCTAGAAATTGTGAGTATTCAAGACGACGTAGTCAAAATTCATCCGATTGCCGAATGGTCCAACAAAGATGTTCACTACTATTTGAAGGAACATGAACTCCCCTACCATCCTCTATGGGAACAGGGTTACCTATCTGTTGGCGATATTCATACTACGGTTAAATGGGAAGAAGGTATGACGGAGGAGGAAACCCGGTTCTTCGGACTCAAACGTGAATGTGGGCTCCACGAATCAGGAACAGATTATTCTATCTAAAACTCGCTGAAACACCGTTGATTTTATCTGAACGCCCCGCAATATCTCGGGGTGTTTGCCGTTCTTGAAGATGTCCAATTTATTCAAGATCTTGCATGGGTTCTAATCGCGGCTGGATTGTTTGGATGGCTTGCACGATCCCTAGGACTGTCTTCCATTGTCGGTTATCTGATTGGGGGACTTTGTCTAAGCCCTCACAACGCACCGATACCGGTGATTGAGGATACAGGGCGAATTCATACGCTTGCTCAAATCGGGTTGATATTTCTACTCTTCCATATCGGGTTGGACTTTAGTATTCGCAGACTAAGGAGGCTGGGCTTCCATCTTATTTTAGCGAATATTGTAGCAGCAATTGTTATTTTCAACACGTTCCAGTTCGTAGGTGTATGGTTTGGTTGGGACGACGCTTCGCGGATCTTTTTGGCGTCGATGTTTTTAATTTCAAGTTCGGCAATCATCAACAAAGTGCTAAGGGAACTCGGGATTTCCCATGAAAAACCATCTCAGATGGCGATGGGCCTAGTAATCATCGAGGATGCTCTGGTTGTTATCCTTTTGGCTCTTTTGACGGCATACGTCCAATTTGACGAAGGAGTTGCTACTCCCATTGCATCAACGGTTGGAGTCCTTGGAACATTCATTCTGCTCTTGCTCTTACTCGGTTTCTTTCTAGTTCCTCGTTTCCTTCGCCTCGTTCGCAAGCAGACGAATCCGGAAATCACAGTGATCGTCGTTTGCGCCCTCATCTTTTCGATTTCTGTTATCTCAGTGAAGGCTGGTTATAGCCTCGCATTGGGTGCTTTTCTTTTTGGAGCAGTGATCGCAGATACTCCTGCGAAGATTCAATTGGAACGCTGGCTTTCAGGAGCTCAAAGTATTCTAACGGCAATCTTTTTTACCGCTATCGGAATGCTCATCAATGTCGCTCTGATTCCTAGTGTCTGGCGTTACATCTTAATAATATCCGCGTTTGTGCTTCTATTTCGGTTTCTGGGATACACGGTCGGCTTGCTTCTTACGGGAACGTCATTCTCGCATTCAGTAAGAACCGGGCTAACCGTGACACCGGTGGGTGAATTTTCCTTTGTCATTGCGGGTGTCGGCATCGAAAGCGGAGCCATTCCCGATAGGTTTTATCCGATCGCGATTGGCGTATGCTTCATTACGTCATTCATTTCACCATTCTTAATCAGATATTCGGAGGGCATTACGGAATCCTTGGAAAAGTTTCAACCGTCAACATTCAGGTCTGTCCTTAGAAACTACCGGGGACTCCTAGATCGCCTTACAGCCGTGAGAAATCAAAGCTTGGTTTGGAAATTGAGTCAAAAGCGTGTCCTGCAAATTCTTAGAGAGTTGGGTTTGATCACGGGAATCGTTTTATTCAGCAAACCTCTTTATCGAGGAGCGGTAGAACGATTTGGTAATGATCTGTTATTTGAAACAGGAACGCTTACCCTCTCTCTCGTATTGGGTCTCGTTATCAGCTCTGCGCCGCTGTTGAGCCTTTGGCGAAATCTTAGTGCTCTCAGTCTTGTCTATGCAGAGATCATTACTCCAAGACAAACCGTTACGACTCCGGTCGCTCGCCGATTTGCCACCATTCTTTTCAACGTAATCTTCTTTCTCTTTATTATCGGATGGATTTGGTCATTAGTTCCGTTGGAGGCGTTGACCATTGGTGGACTATTTCTGGTGATCACTGTGTTGGTCTGTCTCTTCATAGGCTTGAGACGCCCTCTCATTCGGTTACAAAGCAACTTCGAAGTTTCCTTAGAGGAATCCATCGGCACCCGTTTAATCCGCAATGATCAAAAATTAAATTACCTACTCGATCCCCACCGGGACTGGAATCTAGAGATCATTGAGTGTGAGATTCCAGATGATTCTCCACATGCAGGAAAGTTACTAAAAGACCTTGGAATTCGCCGCAAGTTTGGTGCTTCCCTTGTTGGTATTGACCGCCAAGGATTTATCATTGGTAATCCTACGGCTGAAAACACGCTCTATCCTGGCGATCGAATACTACTTTTAGGCACGCTCGAACAAGTAAAAGCCACTCGAAACTTCCTTGCTGAACGTGAATTCAAAGAATCGAAAACAAACTTTGATGATATCACTCTGGATCAGATTCAAGTTCCTCAATCATGC
>JBCCKK010000368.1:0-2506 GCA_039027395.1 Verrucomicrobiota bacterium
ATCAACAAATGGTGAGTCATTAACAACTGAGGCATCTCTTTGGTCCATCCCAGCACGCGAGCTCTTTCACTCCAAGGTTCCACAATTCGAGAAATATGATCGCGCAGGCCTTTATCCCTTCCCACAGCAACGGTGATTTTCCAATCGGATTTTTTGAGTAATCGCGACACCACCGCCGGTGCTTTTTGTTTACCCGAATTAACAACATACAAGATTTCCGGTTGATTGACGTGCAGATCTGCGGGATTCGAACGCCGATCGGGTAAAGCAAAGTCGAGCTGGACCGGAAACCCACTCACTGTGACTTTTTCTTCGGGGATTTGTTGGTTGTAAAATATCTTCGCGGTGTCTGGATTGGGGACATAGTAACGATCTGAATAGCCTAGATACCACAACGCATTGATCGAAATCGAATCGGTCACCATTGTTGCTTGATGAAAGGGAGACTTCCCTTCTCCGAAGATATCTCGTAAGAGAAAGTTATAAACTGGATAGCTTGAAATAACAGCTCCTGGCTTCTTATCGTCGATCAGCTTTTTGATAACCCGGGCTAAACCTTTAAACTCGCTCAATCGGTCCACACTCTTGGGATTCTGATCTAACGTATTATAGAACAACTGCCAAAGCCCTGGGGTTCGATTGATCGAAAAGATATACAGTTTTTTAACCAGGTCATTTAAACGCCCGTATGTTTTCTGAAACGGATCTACTACCTCGGCGATTCCCCCCAAGTATTTGACAGCTGCAGCAATGTTGTAAGCGGCTGTGTTATGCCCCTCCCCGTAACCTGCTGTAAAAATAAGTATTGGATTCAACGTCTGCCTGGCCTTTTTGACTGAAACTGGATATAGAGCCCCGTTTACAGGAGCCCAGCCTTTTCTAGCTCATCCAGTCGGCGATCATTTTTCTGGTCTACCACTTCACTGATACCTTCAAGCTCAACAAATACATCGAGAGGTAATGTATTTTCGGGATCAGGTAGCCCTGTCGTCTCGATGATGTGACGGTCTAAGGTCAAGTAGATCCAAGTGAACGCTTCTCCGCTTAAGATCCTAAACTGAAGATTCTTCTCCCACAAAATAGCTTCAGGATTGGTTACAGGCAACGTTACCACTCCAGCTTGATCCCCTGGGCACACTTGCTCGATTCTTGGATACTGGTCGAGCCAGCACTGCACGATACCAGTCACAGCTCCACGATCCAATGCTTCCTTAAACACAGCCACATACCCTTTCGAATGCATGATGAAACCATACCCACCTTCAAGCAAAAGACGACTCTTTAGCCCACACGTCACACTTTTTTTCTGGCCTATTGGCGAAAACCCGGGCTAGCACTTGTCTTCTTGCAATTAGTCCTTATGTTTCGCGTCATGATATTAGTGACCGGGGGAACGGGATTTGTTGGACGTTCAGTTGTTACTCGCTTGGTAGAACAAGGGCATTCTGTGCGCGTACTCGCTCGCTCGCCCGAACTTGGGGAGCGATTGCAGAAAGACGCAGACTGCGAAATCGTCATTGGGGACGTTTTGAAACCTGAGACGTTGGCACCCGCTTGTGACAATGTTGATGCGATAATTCATTTAGTCGGGATTATTTTTGAAGTAGGATCCTCCACATTCGAATCGGTGCACGTAGATGGGACGCGCAACATGCTCCGCGCAGCTGAGAATGCCTACGTTGCTCGTTTTTTGCATATGAGTGCCCTCGGCACTCGGCTCAACGCACCCTCTCCCTACCATAAAACCAAGTGGGCAGCCGAAAAGCTTGTTCGCGAATCGGAACTTGATTGGACCATCTTTCAACCTTCCGTGATCTACGGAAAGCAGGATCAGTTCGTCTCTCTGTTTTCGGCTCTTATGGAACCGCCTCTTTCCTGCTTGTCTTTGAACACTCTTCCTTGTCCATTCAATGGAAAACCCCTGACCCAGCCTGTACTCGTGGATCGCGTTGCAGAAGCTTTTGTTTCTGCCCTCGCTCGGCAAGTTTCTGTAGGAAAAACTTACGAGTTATGTGGCCCTCAAATTTCTCTGAGTAATCTTCTAGCCACGTTAGCAAAAGCAAAAGGATTTAAACCTGTGGAGCTCGATGTTGTTCTTCCCGCTGTTCCTTTTTTTCTCCCCTTCTTTTGGATCCAAAGAAAACATCCCATCATCGTCTACGTTCCAGGAGAGCTTGCCCGAATTGGTGCCTGGATAGTTGAGCACTTTTCTCCCATTCCTATTCTCAATGAAGGCCAAATGCTCATGTTAGAAGAGAATCAATCTGGAGATCCGGTTCCAGCTTCAGCAGATCTCGGGGTAGATATTCCTTCGTTCGAAGAAGGACTAACCTCTGTCATCAGCAGTTAGCTGAAAGAAATCAAAAAGGGCGGTAGATTTTTACTTCTTCGAGGCTTGTCAATTGCCAGGTTTGTTTAAATAGGCTGCTCGGCTTCGTAGCAAATGGTCGTTGAATCTTAACTTGAATTGCAGAGGCCATGTTACCGTTCAGCGCTTTCTGAGCTC
>JBCCKK010000369.1:0-2461 GCA_039027395.1 Verrucomicrobiota bacterium
ATACACGATAATGGAGAGGAAAAATAGGCCCCCAGCAATTAGATAGATGTAAAACAAGGTCCATCCTTGTTCCTTGAATTTTTGCCAGGGAGCGACGATCTGCGCACGGTTGTGAACGACATTGTCTACAAAAACAAAATGCCCACGGCAGCTAACCCAAAGCAGCACAACACCAATTGCAATGAGAAGTAGTAGTGCTGCGATAGCTATAACAATTACCACAACTGAGATCGCGGGTCCCCACTGGGTCCAAAAATCACCAAGGGCACCCAAATTGTTATTTCCTCCCGAATTCGATGAGAAATCGCCTGAAGAGTTGCCTCCTAGGTTTGATGCATAAGAAGCTAACTCAGCCAGGAAACAACTGAAGCCGAGTACAAGCCATTTCTGTAGGTCGAATGGGTCGAATAAAATAGCTTTCATTCGCTCCCACGCTTGAGCGAGAGGGCGAAACACCGAAATTGAAAGAGATTCATCCATAGCCTCTAAACCTTCAGGCTAGTTAGCTTGCATCGAATGAAAAGATAAAGCTGTCGCAATCTAGCTAGCGGATCTGGATCTCTCGACCCCGTTCAGATTGATCGATAAGGCTAACCGTATATTGGGGAGGCGGCCAAGCCTGAGTGTAACGTTTGGGCCACTCTACGAAACAGAGAGCACTTGAGTCGTGTAGGTGATCTTCCAAATCGAGAACAGACCAATCCGTTTCTGGAGTAAGGCGATAGAGATCCCAATGAAATACAGATGCGGATCCTGTTGAGTAATGGTTAACCAAACCGAATGATGGGCTGGAAACGAGGTCGGGATTGCCACCAAGTCCTTGGATCGCCCCACGGACGAAGCAAGTCTTTCCAGCTCCTAGATCACCCTCGAGTAGGATGTTCGATCCAGGGTCGATTTGCTTAATCCAATCTGCAGCAATAGACTCCGTTTCCTCAGGAGACGATGATGTGTAGTTCGCCATGATTCGGAGAATTCAGGCTTTTTTAAAGAATCGTTTTCGAGGAGGAGGTTCGGACATGTCTTTGACCCGGAGTTTGACTCGATTTGGACCCATCAGCTCTCGAAGTTTTCGCAAAACGGGGTAGTGCGCATCTAACTGAAACGCTTCTCCGGCCTCCAATACGGCAGCCCCGTGCGCCTCTCCAGGAATGACTAAGCAAAGAGGTCGGTCTCCGGGATGTTCGCCTAAGAGAGCCTTAATTTTTGGAAACAAACCATTTTGGCATTCGTCTCGTTTCGCGAGCACATAGATCTCACGAATTTGGTCTGGGCAGGCTTCCTCGAGTAGGAGAACTTTATGCGTATTAACGCGTAGCTGTTCTTCACGTGATCGGTCGACAACACCTTCGATGATGATGGGGGTTCCAACATTCAATTTTTCACCGATCTCTTGATACATTTCAGGCCAAATCATAATTTCGAATGCGCCCGTTCGATCTTCGAGTTGCAGTCGGGCGAAGGGTTTCTGTGAGCGCTGAGCAATACGAACTTCTTTGGCCATGAGTAGGCCTGCCAGCCGAACAGGGCTTTGATCCGGCTCTTCGTTAAGCTCTACCGTGCTGAGCGTCCGAAAGGCTCGGAGGTCTTCTTCATACTCATCGATCGGGTGCCCACTGAAGTAATATCCGAGCAAGTCTTTTTCTGCGGCTAAACACTCCTTAAGTGGCCAGGGAGCAACCGAGTCGATCTCTTTATGAAGTGCATCTGCTTGATCTTTGGGGTCTTCATCGAGGAAGAACATGCCTTGACCTGATTCGAGATCGCGCGCAACCGAAGATGCTTGGGCAAGGCATTTGTCGATCTGCTCAAATAGACCTGCGCGGTTTTTAGAAATCTCTTCAAAAGCACCGCATTTAACCAAGGCTTCCACCGTTTTTTTATTGATTGCTCGAAACTCAACACGTTGACAGAAGTCGGCCATCGACTGAAATGGCCCGCCGTTTTCGCGTGCGGCGGAAATTGCTTCCGAAGCGGTTTGTCCAACGCCTTTAATCGCAGCTAGTCCATAACGGATTTTATTATCTTCAATCGAGAACCTTGGAGAACTGTGATTCACCGATGGAGGAAGCACCGTGATTTCCATTTCCTTAGCTTCTCCAATAAATAGTGCGATTTTATCTGTGTTGTCCAAATCATTCGACATCAATGCGGCTAGAAATGGAACCGGGTAATTTGCTTTCAAAAAAGCGGTTTGATAGGAGATTAAGGCATAAGCCGCACTGTGGGATTTGTTAAATCCATAGCCGGCAAACTTTTCCAAAAGTTGGAAGATCTTTTGCGCTTGGGCTTTGGGAATATCATTCTTTTCAGCACACCCTTTGATAAAGCGCTCCCGTTGCTGATCCATGACCTCTTTCTTCTTCTTCCCCATGGCTCGACGCAGGAGGTCCGCATCTCCGAGTGAATAGCCGGCTAGAAGTTGAGCTGCTTTCATGACTTGTTCCTGATAGATCATGAA
>JBCCKK010000370.1:0-2370 GCA_039027395.1 Verrucomicrobiota bacterium
ATTTGCTTGGCTAAAGCGGGAAATTAAGTCGAACCCACTACGTCTTGTTGGGGCCGTCCTTGCTCGTGGTGCATTTGCTTCGATTAAGAAACGCACAAGTTACGAAGAAATTGGGGGATCTCTTCTGCTCGGTGTAAATGGAATTTGTGTCATCGCTCACGGCTCTTCATCAGTTAAAGCGATTGTCAATGCAATCGGAGCCGCCGTAAATGCAGTGGATAACAAAGTAAACTCAGACATTGTCACTGCTATCGAAGAAATGAATCGTAAAGTGAATTTATCGCAGTCATGAGAATCAAAGGAACCGGGAAATATTTACCTGAAAAAATTCTAACAAACGCCGACCTTGAAAAAATGGTCGACACCAGTGATGAATGGATTGTTTCTCGAACAGGAATTCGAGAGCGGCATATTGCAGCTGAAAAGGAATCCAGCTCAACTATGGGAGCGGAGGCAGCACGCGATGCTCTCAAAAAAGCAGGTATTACTGCCGAAGACTTGGATCTAATTCTCGTCGCTACAGTTACTCCCGATGCTACTTTCCCGTCGACGGCCTGTTATGTTCAAAACATTTTGGGGGCAAAAAATGCCGCTGCGTTTGATCTTCAAGCCGCTTGCTCCGGATTCTTATACGGTTTGGTCGTAGCTGAGCAGTTTTTATATGGAGGAAAATTTAAGAATATTCTAGTTATCGGAACAGAAAAACTCTCATCCGTTGTCGACTGGAAGGACCGAAATACTTGTGTTTTGTTCGGTGATGGCGCAGGAGCTATGGTTGTTCAGCCTAGTGAAGGTCCTTCAAAGCTCCTCGGCTATGATCTCGGTGCTGCAGGGAATCAACACAACATTCTCTACCTACTAAACGGCCAAACCTCTGGCCCTGACGGAACCGCTACCAAATCAGGCCCCCATCACATGATTATGGAAGGTCAGGAGGTCTTCAAAAAGGCGGTTACAGCCATGTGCAAATCCGCAAATAAGGTCTTGGCGGAAGCAGGTATTACTTCTGGAGATATACGATGCGTGATTCCACACCAAGCCAACATTCGAATTATTGATGCGATTGCTGACCGATTAGAAGTTCCCCAAGAAAAGCGATTTGTAAACGTGGACCGCTATGGCAATGTTTCCGCAGCCTGTATTCCTATCGCCCTTTGTGAGGCTCAGGAACACTATGGTTTCAAGGAAGGTGATAAAATTCTTCTGGTAGCATTTGGCGGCGGCCTAACTTGGGCAACTGCTCTTCTTGAAATCTAAGTCGAGTTTTTATCGCAGATGAACTCAATCATCATCTTCGATAAAATCACTATCGGACTCCGAGTCTCGGAGTTTTTGCTTCATTTCCTCGAGTACTGCAGAAATATCTGAGACTTTATCCCAGACTAATCGGGAAACATAGATCGGTTTTTTTTCCTCCAAAGCAATCGCTAGGCAATCACTTGGGCGTGCATCAATTTCTGTTATTTTCTTATGCACTTCGTTCTCTGCTTTTAGAGTGAGCCGGGCAAAATAGGTATCATTTCGCAGATCATTGATTACAATCTGCTCAACGTCTATGTGAAACGCCTTGAAGATGAGATCAATTAGGTCGTGAGTCAGTGGTCGCTCTCGCTTCTGACCTCTTAATAGCATTGCGATACTTGCACCGACCCCATGGTCCACGTGGATGCTAAACGTTTTTTCCTCATTCCCCAAGAACACCGCCACTCCCGTGTTGGACGGAAAAAGTCCGAGAATCGACACCTCGATAAGTTCTGCAGCCATTTATATCAACATACTGCCCTTCTAGAAAAATAACAAGGGTTGGGCTCGAATGTTTACCTTTCTTCCATTGCCAAGTGACACAACTGTCTTTAATAAAGCTCCTTGAATGTCAGAGCCCTCAAAATCTTGGTCTTTAGAAGACGCAACCAAGACCTATCTCATTGATCGATGGGGGGCAGGATACTATCAAGTGGATTCCGAAGGCCGTCTTGCTGGAGCTCCAATGAAACAAGACGGTCCAGCAATTCCATTAACTGATATTGTTAAAGAGGCAAAGACTCGCGGAATCGATCCCCCTTTCGTCATCCGCTTCCAAGACCTGCTGCGTCACCGGGTTGAATCGATTAATCGATCTTTTATGGATGCGATCAAAGAGCGCGGTTATCAAGGACAGTATCGCGGCGTTTTCCCAATCAAAGTAAATCACCTAAGAGAAGTTGTAGAAGAAATCATGGATGCTGGAAAGCCATACCATTTTGGATTAGAGGTTGGTCGTGTCGGTGTCATGTGTGTGTCATGTCGGTATCATGTCGGTGTCGTGTCGGTTTCGTGTCGGTTGCCAGGCCAGAATCCGGAAAACTTATGTTTTAAAGTTTTAGGTTCCAG
>JBCCKK010000371.1:0-2355 GCA_039027395.1 Verrucomicrobiota bacterium
AATTATAATAATAAAAATATAAAGGAATGACTCTAGAGGAGTTGCCTAAAACGAGGAAGTCAAACAAAGATGAAAACGTATAAAATAGTGAGTGATGTGTTGAGAGTCGCAAAGAAGCTATGCTTGTTTGTATTCATATTCACAGCTGCGGGAGTCGAAGCCCAAACCACGTGGATGTACCTCGATGTGAATTCGTCGATTGGTCAGGCTAAAAATGGCTTATATGGGATGAACCTAAACCTTGCCATGCGCCCCGATCGGGTCACTAATCAAGCGTACCAAGATGGGATCGCCTACATGAACAGCAAGTTCGTGCGCTATCATTCAGCAGAGCAAATTATCGATGGAGCAAGTCGAAGCTGGATCAATGCGAGCTCACAGTCTTGGGACACGAATGTAATCAACACATGCTTAAGCAACTTGAGTTATACCGTAGAAGCAAAAATGGTGACGATCGCTCAATGGCCAGATTGGATGGACACGGATAATGACGGTCGCCTCGATAGTGACAAGTTTAACGCATATGCCGACTTCTGTGCGGATCTTGTCGATATCGTTAACAACCAGCAAGGTCATGGAGTTACCTATTGGGAACCATTTAATGAGGTCGAAGGGGAATACCCAAATGATGTTCAAACTCTGGCAAATATCTTCAATTTGTGTGCTCAAAAAATGAAAGCAAATGACTCATCAATCAAGATGGTTGGAGGAGCTTGGACTCAGCCCTGGGCTCCAACTTTTCCAGGAACGCTCGGTGATTTTCTAGCAGGAGTAAAAGGTAATGTCGACGTATGTAGCTATCACCAATATGGGACAGGGGATGGGCAGCTAAGTCCAAGTGACCTTTACGATAAGGCGGACAATTTTGCTGGTGGCGTGAACGCAGTGCAGGATCGACTTAATCAAAATGGAATGGGCACTATTCCGATTTGGTTGGGAGAGCACAACATCTTTTGGAGTTGGCAATCTGATAGCCAATTTCGGATGACCGGAATTACGGGTGGAGTCTTTGATGCTCTGCTACTCACCAAGATGCTTCGGCAGGGTAAACTAGATGCCGCATTCTCCTGGATTGATGCAGATACTCGCTATGGAAAGATTTCATATAGTTATTCAAGTTGGACATATGATGACATCAACCCCGGGGCTCATGTTTATTCGCTATTTAATAACTACGGAGTGGGTCAGCTGGTGGAGTCGTATCCGGATTCTGGAGATATTCAGGCCCTCGGTATTAAAGATACATCGAGAAATCTCATTACCTATGTCGTCATTAATCGTAGTGACAATTCCCAGCCGATCTACCTTGGAAACTCTTCTGATTATAACTGGGTTTCTTACCGCCAAGTGACGGATTCTGGTTTAGCAACGGGAGCGATTTCTAGCCTTCAATGGCAGTCTGTTCCGGCCCACTCGGTCACGTTCTATCTCGGAGGTCTCGGTTCAGCTCCTCCTGTTCTAGGAGGTGACTTCCGTTTAGAGGCGGAAAGCTTTGACCGTGGGGCTTCGAGTTACGCAGTCTCTGGGAATCGTGTGCTGATTAACTATAATTCACCAAATAGCTGGGGTGAGTATGACGGTTTTGACTTTGTTCAAGGGGGTTATGATTTGACCCTTTACTATGCGTCGCACTGGGGAGGAATGGACGTTGCGGTGAAGCTGGGGACGCAAACTCTTGCAACATTTAGCAATTTAAAGCAAACGTGGAATGTCGATAGTTATCGCGAAGAGAGAATTACCAATGTATCGATTCCGGCAGCAACAAACGAAACTCTGCGAATTGAGGTAGAAAATGGACAGGTAAAACTGGACTACTTGGATTTCCAAAAACGCTAGTAAACCATTTGATCCGTTTGTCCAGGTAAACTGAGTGCCTGGACGAAACGGATTCTCTATTTGTTAAAATTGTTGCGAAAGTCTCGAGGAGAACATCCGTAGGCTCGTTTAAAGGCAACAGAAAATGCAAACGGGTCTGAATAGCCAACGCGTTTGGAAATTTCAGAGACCGAGATCCTTGTCGTTTGTAAGAGCCCTTTGGCATTCTCGAGTCTCAATAATGTCACACGCTTCATTGGAGAAATTCCGTTTTCGTCCAAGCAGAGCCGGCGGAGCGTATTGGGGCTAACACAAATGACCTCAGCCAACTTAGTGAGATTCCAAGGGTGTGATAGATTGCGATTCACTTTTTCCCAAACAGGCCATAGTCGACTTTCCGAAGTGGTGCCAGTTCTTCGAAATAGATCAACCAGATAGGTATTAGCTAGTTGCATCCAATGAGACCTGATCTCCGGGGAGCGATCGACTTCGTTGGCGAGTAGTAGACCCTCAACGATCCAACGAAAGGGTCGAGGATCA
>JBCCKK010000372.1:0-2345 GCA_039027395.1 Verrucomicrobiota bacterium
CTTTGATCTTATTTTGGGAGGTCTTCTGCATCCGAATATTTTGGTTTAAATACATCACTCTATCTATAACGCAATCATCTTCAATGGTTTATGCTGTCGTTATACCACGCGGGGAGTTAATTTTATATAAAATTTTATAATTAATTTGACCGAGCAGGCCAAAACGTTAACATAATAAATGATGTCTTTAGCAGATTTTTTCCGTATTGGGTTCTGTAAGCTATTAATAACGAGTATGATAGCGTTTGAATCGGCGGCTGACGATCGTGCTAAAAATACTCAGCTTCTCGAAAAGCACTATTATTTCAATTTAAATAAAGATGATCAGGAAAAAGTGCTTAAATATATAGGAAATCACGAAGAGCGAAGGGCTCGTTTGTCGATTCCTGAAGCTGTTGATCTTTATGTTCCGAAGACGAGTATTGTAGGTCAACGCCCTCGCCTCTGGTTCAGTGAAATTCCACTAGAACTTCTAAAAAAGCGGTATGCGGCTCCGGAGTATCGACCTTACGTTGAGGATCTCAAGGAAACGGCCCACCGATATGCAACAAAGCCTCCAGAAGCTCCCGAGTCTTTTGATGTTGAAGATCCGTTAAGAGATTATGGAAAGCGGCTTCCGTGGATTTGTCTTTCCTATCTATTAGAAACAGACCCGAAACAAAAGGACGTTCTCTTAAAGGGGGCTGTCGATATGATCGAGCTTTACGCTTCGTGGCCTCTGCTCCCGCGTGACCTACCCTTATCTAATTTTATGATGAGTATGGCAATCGCCTACGATTGGCTCTATGACGATCTTCCTACAGAAACAAGAGAGCGGTGCCGAAAGCACTTGATTGACATGGCTCGATGGATTCGTTTACCCGAAAACAAGGGAGCATGGCAATGGCGCTCTGGAAGGCAGTGGATGGCAAATCATAAATGGTATAATTATGCTGCCTTAGGAACCGTTTCGGCCGCATTGTGGGGAGATGAAGCGGCTCCGCTCGAGTCCGGAGAAGTGAAATTTTGGATGGATGAGTCTATGGAGCTTTTCTGGGTTGTTTCCAGTAAAGTGTTTGGAGACGACGGCGCTCCCCCTGAAGGTTATCTCTATGGAGACTACGGAAATCTTCCGGTCTTTGACTTTGGAATGGTTGTTGAGGGGCTTTTGGATTCTAAATTCCCGATTCTCGGACACGATTACTATCGGTTTCATGCGATAAGCCGGCTACATTCAATGCTTCCGAATCAGAGTGGATTCTATACCTATTCTGACTCCTATCCTAGAATGTTTGGAGGAGGGGTGCTTTTTAGGTATTTGGCATATCGCTATCAGGACCCAAAGGCTCAGTCGTTGGCAGCTCTCATGGAGAGAAGTAAAAACCACGCCACAAGTGGCCGAAGTCTTAAGGATTGGAGGAGTTTGTTCTGGTGTGATCTCCAGGTGGGTGAACTTACTGAAGAGGACTGGGATACCTTACCGAATTTTCATGACTCCAGAGACTTAGGTCTCTACGTTGCTCGAACCAGTTGGTTGGATCCAAATGCGATCTGGATGGGGTTGAAATGCGGACCTCCCGCAGGAAAGCATATTGCATCGATATGGTATGATCCACCAGGATGGGGACATTTGCACCCTGATGCAGGCAGTATTGTGTTTTATGCCGGGACTCAAAGAATCCTCCCAGGGGCCGAATATCCTTATGACAAATGGACGACTGACCACAGTCTCCCTGTGTTTGATGGCACGGTAGGGCGACAGAAGGGAAAGCTAGTAGGCCAAGTTGGTGAAAAGGGGCGGTGGGGGCAATCTAGGAACGATATTCAGCGACATGCTCGGGTTACTCAAGTGCTCCACCATGATCGGTATCATGCCTACGTGTGTGACCTTGGTGGCGTTTATCGGTTATTTGACGCGCGTGCTGAGAAAATGGATCGGATCGTTTTCCCGGACTACCAACGGCTTGTTGTATTTTTGCAGGAAGGGAAACTCGTTGTTGTTGATCGGTTTAAGCTACGGTATCCGAGAACATGCCACTTTCGCCTTAGTACAGCTGCAGGTTCGATGAGCTTGGTAGACGGCCACTTCCAGATGCACTTCGGAGATGCTGGAATTTCGTGGCAGATTCGCAATCTGTCGCAAGAGAAATGGATACCGTCTGTTGTTGAAAATCGAGTGAAAAGTTGGAGCTTTCACCCGGAAGGTGATTTGAGGAAGGTAGCTACTCTTACGGCAAAGGAACGCTCCGAGGGGATTTTTGCCGTTGTGCTAGAGCCATCGGGTTCTAATGAAGCGATTGCTGTCGATGCGGATCACGAGAAAGTGGTCATTCAACATGGACAACAAGAAATTCGACTAAACTGGA
>JBCCKK010000373.1:0-2277 GCA_039027395.1 Verrucomicrobiota bacterium
AAATCGAAGTAATTGTTTCATCTTGGAGTCGGTTGGATGCGACTTCTGCGGTTAGCTACCTTATGGATGACTATCGAGGCTGGGATTCCCAGCTGCTGGCTTCCTTAGCATTTGTAAATCTCGTTCATCAAGACAGTTTACTGGCTCGCGAGCGACTGATGGATTTACCTGAAGGGTGGGACTCCGCTGATTTTTGGGATGCTTATCTGCAGGGCGACACAAATCTTAACTGGATCGAGAAAGCAACATGGGTCCGTTCTCTTTCGTCTGACGAGGATGGGTATCATGCGATGTATTTTTTGATGAAACATTGGGCTAAGCAAAATGGCCCTGAGGCAAGTGAATGGCTTCAACAAAGTTCAGATATCGAAGAGCGGAATGAGTATGCTCGCGTTGTCGGAGAAAGTTGGGCGCATTTGCATCCTCAATCGGCTGCAGCTTGGGCTTGGGCATTGCCTCAAGGTTTTGAGCGGGGGCACATTTTGGGAGACGTAATCGCTGTTTGGGCAAAACAAGATGTTGTTGCAAGCGGTGAATTTGTGAACCAGCTCGAATGGTTTGGCGATCTAGATATTGTTGTTTCTAGTTATGTGGATACTGCAGCCCAATCGGATCCAGAAATTATCATGGGTTGGGCGCGTTCGATCGAAGAGCCTCAGTTGCGGATGAATAGCATTCGCCGGATTACAGAAAAATGGATTCAGAAAAATCCTGAATCCATTTTTGATTGGATGCAGTCAGCGTCCCTCGAAAACGATGAAAAACAAGCTGTTGTTGAGGTTTGGAACAAGCATTATCCGGAGCAGTAAGCCATTTGGTTTTTGCTCGGTTAAGAATCTATGCTTTGTTGCGATTATTCTGGCGTCGCAGACAAACAATTCCAATTAGGCCTATAATTACGAGGGCATATGTCGAAGGTTCGGGAACCGCACTGTAGGAAATATTATCCACGGTAAACCAGGCGCCGCCTCCAGAAGGTCCATCATCTGCTTGGTTTTTAGTGAGTCGAATCTGATTGCCGATGGTTTGATTGTTAACGAATGAGCGGTCATCGTGAATCGTCACGTTGTCGACCAAGATATCATATTGGAAGTTATCGAAATCCAGCAAAACGGAAACTTGGTGAAAGTTTGCGTCGGAAATGGCAGAGAAGGTCTGTCCTTGAGAACTGATGCTTCCATTGCGTCGAACCGCAAAAGGTGCGAGTTGACGGAAATTCGTAGCATCATAAAGAGGCTCCAAAGACAGAACACTTGAGTTATCTGTCGAAAGATAGGAATCCAGACGAAAATCAAAATCGAGGCGAATGAATCCTGATAGTGCCTGGGGATCGGCTCCATCAAGGAGTGCTGAGTTAATCGATCTTTGGGTTCTCCGGCCCGTCGATGCATTAGTTCCTGATTGAATCCATTGTCCGCCTGAACCATCGGCTACAACTTCTAAAACATTATTGTTAAATCCCCATCCATCCTGTCCCGTGAGATCTCCTAAGGAATAGGTGGGGCTCTCGAATGTGATCGTAGCTCCGGTGGTTTTTCGAGTTTCAAATCCCGCCAGAATCAAGATTACTGCAACTACCAATGTCGTAAATCTGCTTTGTTTCATGATGCATCTATCGTATCGCAGGGGCATTTGGGGGTTAAAGGATTCGGATCCTTTTAAATAAAAGTAGATTTGAGGCTTTTACGTAAAAACTGAGAAGGCCTTTGCCGTTTGGAAATTTGAAATACACTAAGAGTATCATGAATTTTATCATTTTCATGCCCGATGAGCTTCGTGCTGAGAGCGTCTGTTGCTACGGTCATCCTCTGCGGCACACGCCTCATTTTGATTCCTTTGCGGCAGAAGGGACTCGATTTAGTCAATGTCATGTTCAGCATACAGTTTGTACTCCCTCTCGGTGCAGCATGATGACGGGGTGGTACCCGCATGTTCGAGGTCATCGAACTCTCTGGAATCTACTGCAGCCGGATGAACCCAATTTGTTCAAGTATCTAAAAAGTGTTGGTTACGATGTGCGGTGTTGGGGGAAGAATGATCTTTTTTCAGAGGAGGCTTTCAAATCAAGCGTGCACGAGTTTGCGAAACCCCAGATCCCAGAGTCTTGTCAGGATAGGACTCGCATGAGTAAAAAGGATCAAGTGTTCGCGAATGACACCTTTTTATACCCGGCGTATTCAGGTGGGGAGGCTTCAGCTGGAGATTATCACGCTGTGCAGGAAGCAATCCGGTATTTGCAGTCCGGACCCGAGGAGCATTTTCTTCTTTTTCTTCCTT
>JBCCKK010000374.1:0-2268 GCA_039027395.1 Verrucomicrobiota bacterium
CGCGGATCGAATGTACAATTTGGTTCCTGGACCGATTGCTTTGGGGGCGATCGTCCTGCTGGCGATTTCCACCTATATGCTGGCGTATCGAGAGCGCTCTCAATCGCTATCTGTTCTGGCAACTATTGGAGGTTTGCTTTCGCCTCTGATTCTGCTCGCTGCTGACCAATTGACATTATTCGAATTGGTATCAGTCGTCCTGGTCGCAACGGCTGCGATGATGGTGTATTTCCGGCGAGGCAATACGTGGCAGCCGTTGTTAGTATTTATTCTGGGAGGTTTAGTCTTTGCTGAGGCAGGAGAGGGTAATTCGGTTTTGGGACAACTAGGACGGCAGGTTGTCTGGACCTGGTGGTCCGCTATTTTAGTGTTCATTCCGCTTCTACGCGTTTACGTGTCGAAACTGGGTAAGGAAAAGACTACAAAGTTGCTTCCGGTATGGGTTCCTGAAAATTCTGATAAGGCGGCAACGGAGGGACAAGTCGCTTTGGCTTCCATGTCTCTCGTTCCTTTGACTCTGTTTGTTGCAACGTCTGCAGTTTGGAATATCCCTAAATTTCAAGCCGGGTGGATGGCCCTTCTATTTTCTCTCGTAGCATTTATCGGATGGAATCGAGGTGGAGCCCTGATTCGATCCATCGTAGGCATGCGACAAGTGCTGATGTTTCATACGGCTCTCTTCGCTACCGGGGCCATGGTGATGATTCTTGATGGCAGCCTTCAGTTTGTCGTAATGGCGGCAGTCGGTTGGTTCCTGGTTCAAATGGGGATTCGCCGGGAGGCGGCTTGGTTGCGAGGGCTGGGAAATGTTCTTCTAACGGGAGTTACGTTTTGGTTGATTTTTCGATTGTTCGAAGGGTTTGAAACTTACTTAGGAGGTCTAGGAATCAATGCTTGGCTCGATCTTGCCGTCATTGGGTTACTGCTTTCACAGGCATTCTTCCCTTGGCGACGCTGGGAAGCGTATACCTACTGGCCGGTTGGAATGATGTCATTGATGGCTTGGTTTGTGGTGTTCTTTAACGAGCATCCAGACACGGGGCCTTTGATTACATTCTCTTGGGCGGGCGTTTCTGCGGCCTTGCTGACTGTTGGTTTGAAGATGGGGCGGATGCTGTTGAGCCGGACTGCGATTGTTCTTCTCGTGATTGTTCTGTTCAAACTCTTCATCGTGGATTTGGCATCTGTTGCTGCCGAATGGCGGGTGGCTTTGTTTATGGTTTTAGGTATTGGCTTTGTCGCATTGAGTTACTTCATCTCTCGATGGAAGAAAGAGGGAGACGATGATGAATCCTCAGATGACGAAAACCAGACGACCGAAGAATCGTCTAAATTAGTCGCACCCCCATTGCTAAAGAAGAAAGATTCATGAGGACATACGAAGATCTTTTAAAAAACGTCTGGGAGCATGGGCAGGAACGAAGTGATCGGACCGGGGTTGGAACGCGTTCAATTTTTGGAGCGCAACTTCGGTTTGATTTGCGGGATAGCTTTCCGCTGATTACGACGAAGAAAGTTCATCTGAAATCGATTATTTACGAACTACTATGGTTTCTTCGTGGAGAGACGAATATCGAATATTTAAAGAAGAACGGTGTATCTATTTGGGATGAGTGGGCTGATGAAAAGGGTGACCTGGGGCCCATCTACGGAAAACAATGGGTTCGCTGGGAAGCTCCCGATGGAAAAACGATTAATCAGTTGCGAGATGTGATCGAAACGCTTGAGAAGGATCCATGGAGCCGACGCTTGATCGTGAATGCTTGGAACGCGGGTGAGTTGCGACAAATGGCTTTGACTCCTTGTCACGCGTTGTTTCAGTTCTACGCGGATCCGGATACTAAGGAGCTAAGCTGCCAGCTTTATCAGCGAAGTGCAGATGTCTTTCTGGGGGTCCCATTCAATATTGCGTCCTATGCATTGCTCACCATGATGGTAGCGCAGGTTACAGGTTATCGCGCTGCAGAATTTGTTCATACCTTCGGAGATGCCCATGTTTATCTAAACCACGAAGAACAGGTGAAAGAGCAGCTGAGTCGATCAGCCCGGCCCTATCCGAAAATGAAATTGAATCCTGAGGTTCAGGATCTCTTTGGTTTTGAATATTCGGATTTCGAATTACTGGACTACGATCCACATCCCGTAATCAAGGCACCAATTGCAGTTTAAAAAAGGAAGATGAACGGTCCTGAACTTATAGCGATTGCGGCAATGGCCGAAAATCGGGTGATCGGCAAAGAGGGGAAACTCCCATGGCATCTGCCCGAG
>JBCCKK010000375.1:0-2176 GCA_039027395.1 Verrucomicrobiota bacterium
GAGGCTATAGCTATGAGCAACTCGCTGAGTGTCAGCCGGATCATTTATTCGAGGATTTCAGCCGTCCGCAACCGTTTCTCGATTTACTCTAGAAGCCTGTGAACGGGTTTATCGCTTTGATTCCTGCCTAACGGCAGAAATACTGCGTTGAAGTAGGTCCATGCTGCGACCTAATTGATCCGAAGTGAGAATCATGTTTTGAGCGAGCGCTTTTTCAGCTCGAGCCATATCTGCAGAGAAGGCGGACATCCCGAAGTTTGCTGCGCTTCCTTTGAGTGAATGTGCGATGCGTCGAGCTTCTTGTTCGTTTCCCACGACGTTCGTGGTTTCTAGCGATTTGAACATATTCGTTACGTCATCTAGGTAATCATTGAGAATCTGGCAAAAATCCGGATCCCAGCCACCGGCCATCTCATTGAGCTGCTCCGAGTCGATCAATGGCTCCGAGTCGTCAGACGTATGAGTTACGGTTACATCCCCTTGGGCTTGGGTTTCTTGAAGACATGACTGGATTTGTTGCAATTGGAATGGTCGATTCAAGCACTCATCGACACCCCATGAATAGGCGAAGGCTTCGGATTCTTTGTCCAGCATGGATGAGATTAGAATAATACGTGGAGCTTTCAGTTCCGTTACTTGTTCTTTGATTGTGAGAACGGTGCTTTGAACGTTCGAGTCTGATTCGTCGTAAGCGATGAAGATGAGATCAAACTGAATCTTCGAGCAATGGTTAAGGCACTCTTGATGTGTTTCTGCAATAAGAGGAACTTGGTCTAAACGCTTTAACATCATGGCAAGAATCTTTTGATTCACCGAGTTGCTTTCAAATACCAAAATTTTTAGCGTTCCTGCGATCATGATAGTTCACTTTTTTTGAGAAGGTTCTTAGCCCCGAGATATTGATGGATAAATTTGATGGCGGCCCCTAGACGATCATTTAAATGAGCCGTCCAAGCATCGGCTGTGTTTTTGTCAGGAAGCGTTTCCCATCGTTCCAATTCGCCCATAGCGTTTTCCAAGGCTTTGCATCCCATGCTACTGAACTCACTTTTCAAGGATGAAGCCATGTGATGCAAGGATGTCAGATCACCCCCTGGGAAGAGGGCAAGCATTTGGTTAAGTCGGCTTTCAATCGTTGTTAAGAATTCCTTGCAAACCTCTCCCAGCATCTCTTCACCAATATCCGAGTTGAGGGAATCGAGAACGTCCGTATCTACGCCATAGTCGGATGAGGATGGAATGATTCCAGACTGTGCGTCTTCGACTCCTTGAAGTGTACTGATGCCTCGAAGGAGGCAACGTTCCAGAACCTCAAGTTTTACAGGCTTACTCAGGTAATCATTCATTCCCGCGGCTAAGAATCGTTCACGATCTCCCTTGAGCGCATTAGCTGTTAAGGCGACGATCCACGGTTGCTGATCCTCAGGAATTTCGTTTCGAATCACCCGGCAGGCTTCTTCGCCATCCATGACCGGCATGTTGATGTCCATAAATACCATCTGGTAGGCCGAGGTCTTCAAGGCATCGACGGCCTCCTGCCCATTGTTGGCAAAACGAACTTTGTATCCAAGTCGCTTGAATAGATGTTGGGCCACCTGCTGATTTGCCGGAACATCTTCCGCCACCAAGATTTCCAAAGGAAATTGGTCTCCAAGGCGTTGTTGATTTAAGGTTACGCTAGTCGTGATTCGTTTCCAGCGACGAGACCCTCCCATCACATTGATGAGAGCTTCTTTTAGTGCACTCGCACGGATGGGTTTCTTAAGAACCGCTTGGAATGGAAAGGTTTGGTCGTCTTCGACTTTGAGATCCGAGACCGAAGTGAGGCAGACGAGCGGGAGAAGATCTGCGGATGTTTTGGTGCGAATCTTCCGTGCAAGTTCTAGGCCATCGAGTCCTGGCATCTGAAAATCTAAGAACCCGATATCGTACATGGTGTTATTCATGCACTGTTCGATGGCTCTTTCGGGGTCTGAGTAGCTATAGGTGGTCATTCCCCAGTTTGCTAAGTAAAGCTCGAGCACGCGGATATTCTGAATGTTATCATCGACGACTAACGCGCATCGGCCGGAGAGTTTGGCTTCGATAATTTTCTTCTTCTCGGATTTTTTTAGACTGCCTACTGGGAGGAGGAGAGAAACGAGAAACGTTGAGCCAACATTTTCTTGGCTTTCGA
>JBCCKK010000376.1:0-2066 GCA_039027395.1 Verrucomicrobiota bacterium
CCTCCCCTTCGAATAATTCAAAGCTCACATTAGAGACCACTTGCTTATTTTCGTAGCCAGCAGAGAGGCTTCTAATTGCCAATTGAGTTCGCATGGTATATGGCAAAAATAGAACCTATACTTTCAATTAGTTTAGATCAGAGAACCTTTTACCACTTCAGATTCCTGAAAAATTTGGTAGTTCGCAAAGTCCATCATTTCTCCGTTATTCAGGTAAATGATCTCACAGTCAAGTGATGTAATGAATGCGGAGTTGTGCTCGATTACGATTAATGATTGCTCAATTTTTTCTACTTCAGTAATAACTGCGGCAATTTTGTCAGCGAAGGAGTTGCTGATTCCAGCGACGGGCTCATCTAGCAAGAGCAATTTGGGCTTATTTGCCATGCAGCATGCGAGCGTCAGAAGCTTTTGTTCCCCATATGAGATATCTCTCGCTAAATGGTGCGCGAGGCTATCGATAAAACACTGCCCTAACAAATGAAAGGCAGCTTCCCTATTTGAAAGTTGCTCGTCTTTTAGTTTTCTACGGAAGAGACAAGACTCATACCATGATTCACCAACTTGTCCTTGAAACGCTAGTAAAACGTTTTCTAAAACGGTCAGGCCACGAGCAAGGCGTATATCTTGAAAAGTTCTTCCAACCCCAAGGCGGTTTATTTGATGAGGCTCAAGTCCCAGAAGCGAGTCGTCACAAAAACGGACCTCTCCTTCGTCTGGATCTAGCAGTCCCGTGAGAATGTTAAATAAAGTCGTTTTCCCACTTCCGTTCCCCCCCACAATCACTTTCCTCCCACCTGGCTTTAACGAAAAGGATACGTTTGATAGGATTTCTCTTTCCCCGAAACTTTTTTTTAGTCGATTTACTTTAAGACTCATTCATCACTCCAGAATGCTAAATCATTAAGGAGAATCGTTTAGGTTTGTAAAGGCTAAACTGAAGGCGAAATTTTTGCTCGATCCCGCAGGTGGAACAAATCAAAAAAGTCTTACCGGGGTTATCTTGCAGTTAGATACTCGTCTCGATGTTCGACCTGTCCTTGCGCTGCGAAACTGATCGGAGGCCATAGACCGAGTAGACTCGTTTGGCACACACATCGTTGATCGGATGGGGTCAAGTAACTTCTCGAAGAGACCCTCACCGCTCTTGGTGATAAACCCGGCGATAGAGTGACTCTTAAGGTGCTGTTAGAGACGTTCGTTCGGGTTGAAGTTTGGAGCGTAGGGCGGGAGGAATACAGGTTCGATGTCATTCCACTTGAGCTTCTTCACTCTGTGTTAATTCGGACTGTCGAGAACAAGCTAGCGGTGACGACCCGAAATCTGCGAAGCTCTTTTGCCATGGGGTATCAGGGAATTCTTTGGACCCATCACCGGCGCAAGGGTGGAAAATCAGGCTAGCGGGTCTTCAGGGCGACTGCACTAATTACACTCCGGCAGAAGTCTCTTCCGAAATATCCTTGGAAAATAATTCACCCGAACTGTTGACGGTAAGTACAATATCCTTTGCACGAGGAATAGAGAGCCCATTCGACGCTCGCGCCAAGGGTGACTTAATCTACCTAATGCGTCATTTCCTTTTCTCCGACTGCAACGACTTAAGCGCTCAATGCAAATTGTTAAGCAGCTAGAGAAATTGCTGGACTTAGCTATCTTCATAAAGCTGACTACGTGATTCTGAAATAATCTACCAGTTCAACTAGATCCCGAAGGATGGAATGATGGGCTCAAAGTCAATCTATCCCCCGCTCCGAGATCGGAACGATCGGCTGATCCTTGGTAGGACCAGTGTAATAAGTGAGCGGACGATAGAGACGATTGTCGTCGAGTTGCTCCAGCACCTGCGCAGTCCACCCCGCCGCACGTGAGATCGCGAAGATCGGCGTGAAGAGATCGGTCGGAATGCCCAGCGAGTAGTAGACTGTCGCCGAATAGAAATCGACGTTTGCATTGAGGCCCTTGCGTTCCCGCATGATCTCCGCAATGCGCTCGGACATGTCGATCCATTTCGTCTCGCCGAGTTCTTCGGTGAGCTTGATCGCCATCTTGCGCAGATGCGGGGCACG
>JBCCKK010000377.1:0-1986 GCA_039027395.1 Verrucomicrobiota bacterium
AAAACAAATTCTTCAAGATGTGGGTTATGATGAAATTACGATTGAGCGTGTTAGGGAATTTAATCTTAAGGAGAACCTAAAAACAGACTCTGAGATGCAGGTGTTGGAAGATGCGCTTTGCTTAGTTTTTTTGGAATTTGAATTTGCGGAATTCTGTAAGAAGAAGGACGAAAAAATGATGATCCGGATTCTTAAAAAAACCTGGCTAAAAATGTCGCCACAGGGCCAAGCTGCAGCACGTGAGTTATCGTATAACGAAATACAAAAACAGTTGTTACAAGTAGCTCTGAATGATCCCGAGGAATAGCAAGCAATGGAGTTTTCTGCGTTACTGCTAGCGGGAGGTAGCTCTAAACGAATGGGGAAGGATAAAGCACTTATCTTAGACCCGTTTGGTGATCCTTTGTGGAAGCGGCAATGGAAACTACTAACCCGCCTCGATCCACATACGGTTTTCATCGCAGCTCGAGATAAACCCGAATGGCTACCCGAAACAAGCGTTTGGGTTCAGGATGCGAACGAAGCATCAGGGCCGATCGCGGGAATTGTTGCTGCCCTTCGAGCTTGTGAGACATCGCATCTGATTTGTTCTGGATTAGACCTCGTGAATATGACACCTACTTTTCTGAAAACGCAAATGGATCAGTGTGGATCGGATAAGGGAATTGTGGTAAAGGGAGATCGGGGGTGGGAGCCTCTCAGTGCAATTTTGCCTCTTCAAGTATTGCCACTTTTTGAGAAAACGATTAATCAAGGCACATTTAAGCTTCAAGATGTTTTGGATACTGCTGAACAGCAAGAATGGATTCGATCCTTTTCGGTGACGGCTAAAGATGCTCCTCTGTTCCGCAACCTGAATACTTTAAGCGATATTGAACAGTGGAAAAATGAGGTATCTGAATGACTGAGCGTTTAAAAGGTGCGTTACAAGACCCGGTCGGTCGGCGAGTCGACTATTTGAGAATATCAGTTACGGATCGATGTAATGAACGTTGCCTATATTGTATGCCGGAGCAGTTTCAAAATTGGTTGCCGCGACAAGAGGTTTTGAGTGACGAGGAACTTTTGTTTGTTGCTCGAACGGCGGTGGATCTAGGATTTAAAAAATTCAGAATCACAGGAGGTGAGCCCTTGATTCGGCCGGGTATCGAGAAATGGATAGGTCAATTGATTTCAATTCCTGGAGTCGAGTCGGTTAGTCTGACTACCAACGGAACTCGATTTGAAAAACTTGCGAAACCTCTCTGGGAGGCGGGTCTGCGACGTTTCAATCTGAGTCTGGATGCGATCGATGAAACCGTATATCAAAATATCACAGGTGGGCGTTTGGAACAGGTGATAAAAGGTTTGGATGCAGCACAAACCGCGGGGTTTACTCAAATCAAGTTAAATACGGTTTTAATGCGAGGGAAAAATGAAGATCAAATTTTACCTCTGTTAGATTTCGCCGCAGAACGAGATCTGGTTCTTCGTTTTATTGAGTTGATGCCCGTGAGTTTAACAGAAGTGCTTGATGAAAGTAATTTCCTTCCATTGGCAGAAGTTCGCAGAATGTTGGAAGAGAATGATACATTAGAGCCTTGTGAACATCAGGAAGCTTTTGGGTATGGTCCGGCGCGCTACTTCCATCTGCGGAAACGAGGGATTCGTGTTGGATTTATTGGAGCAATGAGTGATTTTCACTTCTGCGAACAATGTAACAAAATGCGTGTGACATGTGATGGTAAACTTCGTCCCTGTTTGGGAAACCACATGGAAACGGATCTTAAGACCGCATTGCGGCCAGATTTGAATTGTGAAGCATTACGAAAACTCTTTATGGAGACTCTTGGAGCTAAACCCGAGGCACATCTTTTTAGGGAGAATTATCAGCCGAATCGAATAATGACAGCGATTGGGGGATAATGAAGTCAATAACGGTTCTTGCATTTGCTGTTTCAAAAGAAGTGATTGGATTCTCCGAGAAAGAAGTTTTGGTAGAAGCAG
>JBCCKK010000378.1:0-1966 GCA_039027395.1 Verrucomicrobiota bacterium
CCAGAGACTCGTTTGATTACCTCACCTAACACAAACCAGGTTCCACCTGCATGATACCCTGCGTGTTGCCCGGGCGTCTGTCCTTCATCCAAAGAAAGATCATAAATCATTTCGAGAATCGCTTCTCGACTAGGCGCCTCGACTCGATCCGCCTGCCGCAGTGCTGCTGATTGCGAAAGAATATGCCTGAGAGTCACTACCTCTTTCCCCTGATTACCAAACTCTGGAATCACTTCAGCAACCCGAGTATCCCAATCAAGTTTACCGGCCTCCACAAGAAGGGCTACCGCCATGGCTGTCATTGGCTTTCCCGACGACATCCAAAGGTAGCTGTGCTCCGCAGTTGGCTCTTCACCCGGTGACAAAAGACTTCCTAACGCTAGATGGGCAGATCGCTCGCCTTGGTAAATAATCGATAATTGGCAACTCGAATGTGCCCCTTCTTGAAAGCCCTGCTCAATGACACCAACGGTTCTTGCAAAATGATTTGATCCCTCAAACACGATGCCCATATGCAATATCAAACAACCGCTAAGATAGCAAAATCGTAAATTTGCGAGTTCCCGTTTCGGCTTTACATTCAGATGAATGAGAGCGTGTGTTACCTACCTTACAATCAGCATCGCATTTCTTTTGATCGCAACTAGTAATTGTCTTATGGCCAACGAAACTATGTTCTCCCCCACAGCTCCTAATACAATCGAAGTTAAGAAGCTTCCTGCGATGACTGCGATCCGCCACACCGGGGATGAAAAAAGCTATTTCGAAGGGCGAGGTAGTCTGTTCATGCCTCTATTTCGCTATATTCAGAAAAACGATATTGCGATGACGACGCCTGTGGAGACCGAAATTGACCCTGGCGTTATGATGTTCTACGTTGGCTCGGACGTAGACACGGGACGACTTCAAAGCAGTGAAGATGTCACGATTCACAAAATCCCCGAGCGCTTGGTCCTAGCTGTTGGAATTCGAGGAAAATATTCAGAAGAGAACTACCAATCTGCCTACACCAATGCTCAAGAATGGCTGAGCAACCAATCCACTTATAAAGCTTCCGGACCTCCGAGAATGATGTATTGGGACGGCCCTTATAAACCATCCTTTCTCAAAAAATCTGAGCTTCATATTACGATTGAGAAAACTCAATAGGCAGTCTTGACCTAAACACCCCGTTGCTGCATATGTCGTGAACCCCTAACGGAATACGATTATGAAAGCCGCCATCACACAAGACGATATCATTTATTTTATTGTTACGGATCGTTTTTTCGGAGTAAACAAAACGAGCTCTGGCACTTCAGACACTCAGATCCACGGGGGAACGCTCGATGGCATTCTCGCTAAACTCGATTATCTGAAGACTCTCGGTATCACGGCGATCTGGATTACTCCAGTCTATAAGAACATTAACACATTTTTCAGCTCTGAACCGTACCATTATTACTGGACCGAGGATTTTGACTCGATCGATCCTCGACTGCTGAATGGGACAAAGCTCTCCACCTCAACGGACAAAGGAACGCTCCATGCGTTTGTCGATCAATGTGAGGCCGCAGGATTTAAAGTCGTCCTCGACATGGTGGTCAATCATTGCGGCTATGGAGCCGAGCACCATTTTGCCTCCGATTGGTTTAATCACGGCACCGAAGGCGATGTCAAAAAGCCACTCGCAGGTCTTCCCGACTTCAATCACGACAATCCCGAAGTCCTCGATTATTTCATCTCCAACGTCAAGAGTTGGATTCAAGAAGGCAAAGTCACCAACATCCGAATGGATACAGTAAAACATGTTGAATCTAAGTTCTGGCACTACTTCCGCGCTCAAATCAAAGGAGAATTCCCAGATACATTCCTCTTAGGTGAAGTTCTATGTGAAGGGAAAGACGATGTCAGCAAACTTTTGGAGTATCAGAACTATCACGATTTCGATTCGATTTTCGATTTTCCCCTCTGCACAGCTCTTCGC
>JBCCKK010000379.1:0-1916 GCA_039027395.1 Verrucomicrobiota bacterium
CTGCAGCCAATATTTTGTCGAGGCAAAAATCATTTGATCTAAATCATTACACCAATGAAATCTTGGAGGTGGCGCTTGCTGAACCTTCAAAAGAAGTAAAAGCGACTCTTGGAAATGCCCTTTCGAAAACGGAGAAAGCAGTAGAGTTTTCTGAAAACAGCTTGTCAAATAGTGACGACCCTTTGATCCGAACGGTAGCTTTAAGAGGGCTACCAAACCCCGAAGCGCATATCCCAACACTAGAAGATGTTCTTATCAGTGAATCGCCCTGGGAAGCGATGATCGCCGCTTCTCGTTTGTCGGAGCATTCGGATTATGAACCCTCCGCCTCTATTGTAGCTTCGGCTCGAACCACAGAGATTCCTGAAGTGAGAGCCTTCATTGCTAGAGCTCTGCTCAAAACCAATCCTGATGCCGGTGCAGAGTTTTATAAGGAATCATGGAATTACTTCGATAATGATGTTAAAAGATCTGTCCTCTTGTCTGTTTGGGCTCAAGTTCCGTCTGGGATTGATACATTAAAACAATATCTATTTCTAGACAATCCGCTAGGGACAGGCGCAACTATGGCCTACCTAGAGGGAGTAAAAGTATTCCCTGAGTGGAAGACTTACTTCTCAGCCTTTGCCGATCGAGCTCTCAGTGAAGGCCTGCTCGCTCAAACTTATCTTTTTGTTGGAGCAATTGCTGAAAGCGACGAAGAAACTTTGATAAGTGCGGAACAGCTTGAAACGGCGCTGGAAAATTTCAAAAGCCCGGATCTAGTGGAAGGCTACATTGCGATTGCTGATCTCCTAAAAAAGAAATTCGACAAGGATGTCCCAGAAATGGACATCCGGTATCAGAAAAATGATTGGGGTTTTTTCAGAAACCTTGGGCTCAAACCAAAGATTGTGATCTATTCAGGACCTGAGATCATAGAGGTCTCCTTAGTGCCCGAAGATGCTCCGATGAGCTGCACGTGCATTGCAAAATTGGCGGAAAGCGGGTTCTACGACGGAACTCACTTCCACAGAATTGTTCCCGGTTTTGTTAGTCAAGGAGGAGGGCCCCGAGGAGACGGTTTCGGCAGCGGTAAGGACCTTTTGAGATCTGAATTTTCTTCTTTAAAATACGGTTCGGGAGTCGTTGGTTTAGCTTCGGCGGGAAAGGATACAGAGAGCTGTCAGTTCTTCTTTACGCACATGCCTACTCCACACCTCGATGGTCGCTACACGATCATTGGCGCAACAGATGATGATTTATCCCGTTTAGAAACTGGAGCCAGAATAGATTCCGTGCGAATCAAAACAGGGATGTAACCTAATATCCTTAACCTTCGTTAAAGCCCCTGCCCCCTTATCCTATATTTAAGGATAAACGCATGAACATTTCTGAACTTACTAAACTCTCCCCCTCTGAACTAAGAGTTGTAAGCAAGAAAAACCTCTTACTTTTTGGTGCATTTACCGCACTCGACTTAATCTTATTCTACTACAGCTTGTTCCAAGATCAATGGATGACCATGTTCTTGTCGCTCGGCTTCTTCATTGCTTGTTTGGCAATGTATGACAACTATGAGTTGACTCGCGATTTAGCTTTTGGAGCTGAGCCGATAGAGTAAAGATTCAACTATGCTAACGATACCGTTAATGAATCTCCTTCCTTCACCACGTTTATCAAATTGTGGTTCCTGAGCGACTTCACGGTTTTGTCCCACTGCTTGTTGCTGAGTTCGGACTGAGTCTTTAGCTCAATGAGATTCATTTCCTTGGCTTTGGTTAAAATCCCCATTACAGCTTTCTCGTTATCATTGAGTTCAGGCCCCGCTTTAACTACCTTTTCCGGACGCATCTGAGGGAAAAACAGCACTTCTTGAATCGACACATTATCAGTCAGGAGCATCACTAAACGATCTATTCCTATTCCCAGACCAG
>JBCCKK010000380.1:0-1857 GCA_039027395.1 Verrucomicrobiota bacterium
TCTTCTTCGATGAAGCCGCTGCACGGAGCAATGCCTTCGAATACATTGAGGTCTTCTACAACCGCTTTAGAAAACACTCTTCGCTGGGCTATAAAAACCCCGTCCAGTTCGAGGAGAAAATCGCGCCCCCCATGGGGGGCAGTCACATAAGCCTACCGGCTTGCATCAACCACAACTAAACATCATAACCACAAAAAATAACGGAATCCTATGTCCGACAAACTCAGGACACATCACTTACGTTTAGCCAAAAAATGGAAAAAGATAAGAAACTTGCCCAAGACCTTTTGCGGGTTCGTGGAGAAGGATTCCCTTCTCCTCTCGTTTCCATCCTAGGAACAAAGAGGGTGCACATACTGAGATACGCAGTAATCGGTGGCCTTATCTTTATGCTCTGGACTAATTGGAGTGATTTTGGGTTGAGAGGATTTTTGCTTTTCGGGTTAGGCCTTATCGTTGGTGGAATACTGAACGAGATGGGTTTTCTTAAAAGAATTGGTAGTAATTGGACCTTCACAGAGAAGGTCACAAACTGGAACATAGTTTCGCAGCTTGCAGGCGAACAAGACGACACAGACAACCCATTTGACACGCCCGAAAACTCTTAAAATCAACCGGACGTCAATCCCCACTGGCGGGTTGTCTGTCCTCGACGCCAGGTAAGAGAAATATGATTTTCGCAAGATTAGAATACATCGGAGACTACACCGATAAGGACGAAAGAATACTGTGCTGCTTGGAAAAGGAATTTAAGGGGGTTGAGCATGGCTATCAGTCAGACTCATGGATTTGGATCACAGAAGGGAAAGAAAAGGTCGCGGTCGATTCGTTTTCCTCAATGAAGCACGAAGTTAAGTGCTCAATACAGGGAGGAAGCTTAGTTCCGAAAGTCATCGAAGTGCTCAAGAGAGAATTTCATGTGATCGTTTACGATGAACCGAAATTTGAATCACATGAATAGAACAAACCTAACCAAGTCTATTTTCACAACTCCGTAGGCTGCGCCTACTTCGTCGCCTCAGCTTAGCGATGGCAAAAAAAGAGAATTGAATCTGGAGTATTCAGCAGACAGTCTAGCGCCATGAAAATTAAAGCAATCATTCACGAGGCTGAAGAAGGCGGATTTTGGGCAGAAGTTCCGGCACTTCCCGGTTGTTCGACACAAGGCGAAACCTTGGAAGAACTGACAGAGAACCTCAAAGATGCGATTGCCCTTTGGTTGGACGCAGGTGAAGACGAGATCGAACCACATAGCACAGATAGAATTCTAGAAGTCGCAGTGTGAAACAGATTTCGGGAAAGGATTTCTGCAAGCTGCTTGAGTCCCGAGCATGGACGATGAAACGCGTCAGCGGCAGTCACCACATCTTTGTAAAAGAAGGAAAAAGGGAAAGAATTGTGGTGCCAGTGCACGGGAATAAACCACTGAAATTAGGGCTACTGAAAGCCCAGATGAAGATTGCGGACATCCAAGAAAGCGAACTCTGATGCCATCCAGTCGCAGCTATCAACTCCTTGAGCGCTCCGCGCTTCAGTCGCGATAGCGCTTGCCGTTCTCTAGGGAAATGAACGACAACGAAACAATCAGAGTTGAGCCGCTTAGACTTGAGCATGCTGAGGCATTAGCTGAATGGACAGATGACCTCGACATATGGACTTGGTGGCTACATGAACCACCAACAACAGTCGAAAGGCATAGAGAAACGATTGAGCTCGCACTAGGCCGCGTGGACAAATGCGCTTCTATTGATTTTTCTCATGGAAGGACCTGATGAGGAACGACTTGTGCTCTTAATCTTGCATGGAAAAACACAAATCAGACGAGATGCCTGTTGAGCTACGGGAACTACTAAAAAA
>JBCCKK010000381.1:0-1724 GCA_039027395.1 Verrucomicrobiota bacterium
CCGATGAGCTCGGTTGTCTCGTCAAGCAGATCAATGATTTAGGCGCGGTTGAAGTTCATGGGTTGATGACAGTGGCCCCCTTCCGGGAAAACCTAGAGGAAGTGCGTCCCTATTTTCGGATGTTGAGAGAGTTACGTGATCGCGCCGAAGACGAAACGAGTTGCGGGCTTCCAGAGTTGTCTATGGGGATGACACACGATTTCCAGATTGCAATCGAAGAGGGCGCAACGATCGTTCGTATCGGCACCGCGCTATTTGGTGCGAGGGCTTACTAAATCTCCGATGCTACCTCGATATTTTTACCTTAATGATAATGTTGTCGATGTTGCGCGACGGCTGATCGGAAAATTATTGGTCACAGAGTTCGGAGGAGTCCGAACTTCGGGAGTCATTGTTGAAACGGAGGCCTACTGTGGTAGGAACGATCAAGCTTGCCATGCAAATAATGGATCCCGAACTCCTCGCACCGAGGTGATGTATTGCGAAGGTGGCGTTGGATATATCTATCTTTGTTACGGAATTCACCACCTTTTTAACGTTGTCACAAATAAAAAGGACTATGCGGATGCTGTGCTGATTCGTGGACTGGAGCCAGTAGATGGAATCGAAACCATGCTCAAGAGGAGAAAGTTGCCGAGTCTTAAGCGAAACTTAACGGCAGGTCCTGGCGCTCTTGCACAAGCTTTGGGTATCAACTATCGAGACTCGGGAATCTCACTCTTGGGACCACAGGTTTGGATTGAAAGAACAAACAAGGAGATCGATTCTAAGAGACTGATCGCTTCACCTCGTGTTGGAATCGAGTATGCAGGTAACGATGCTGGGCTTCCTTGGAGATTTCGCCTCCGCGATTCACGTTGGGTTAGCCCAGCTCGCTAAATATTTCGAATTAACCTTCCGTTACTTCGATGGACTGAATCTCAACCCGTTCGGTGGGTTTACTCTTTTCTCCACCTGCTCCGTGAACCACTGGGGTTTTACCAATTTTTACAAGTACGTCTTCCCCGGCGACTAGTTTCCCAAAACCTGTGTATTGACCATCCAAAGAGGGTGTATCACCAAGACAGATGAAGAACTGAGAGCCTGCGGAGTTAGGATTTGAGCTGCGAGCCATCGAAAGGACACCTAACGTATGCTTTTTTTCATTAAACTCGGCATCGATTTGGTAGCCAGGGCCGCCGGTTCCGACTGCAGGATGATCGCCTTCTTTACTTAGTGGGTCGCCACCTTGAATCATAAATCCATCAATGATTCGGTGAAAGGCAGTGCCGTCATAAAAACTTTCGCCAGCTAGTTTTAGAAAGTTATCAACTGTGTTAGGGGCAACGTCGTTCCAGAATTCGAAAGTCATATCGCCATGACTTGTTTTTAAGGTAGCTTTTTTACTCATGGGCAGAGGAGTATGGAACGGTCGTTTGGTTTGGCAAGCTCGTGCTTGATATCGTGCCCACATTTGCCAGTCTCTCATCTCCATGGAGGTTAATATCTATTTTATAAGTATCTTGGGCTTTCTACTCGCATCCAAGCTGCTGGATACCTGGGCTGAATCTTTAACACTTCAACGCTTGAATAATGAAATTCCCGATGAGTTCGACGGTGTGATTGATCCCGAGACATATGCCAATTTGAAAGAATATACACGAGTTAACACCCGGTTCGGTTGGCTTTCTCGTTGGTTTGGTATCGGAGTTTTATTGGCGTTCTGGTTCTTAGGTGGATTCTCA